>CAZHZB010000127.1:0-3034 GCA_964537045.1 uncultured Candidatus Bathyarchaeia archaeon
CGCAGCCACACACGCACCGATAATCGTCAAAACACCCGCAGCCACAGGAAAACCCGACCGCTTCACACGCACTGGAGGCGCCGAAACAGCGGTCAAGCTCATAGCACAGTAAGGACAGAAAACCGCATCATCCTGCAGAACCGACTTACCACACCTCGGACAAAACCGACCCAAAACAATCCCCCAACACTGTTTGACTGAATCATTTTATAAGACTTTAGCTCCACCCTTTTTCATTTTGCTGCACGCCCTTCTTCGTGAGCACAACAAGTATATCTTTCATGGCTGGTTTGTTTATTGGAGATCGCTATGCCTTCATGGACCTGCCCTAACCCCAAATGCACCTACGACAAAAGACTCGAGCCTGGACAAAATTGTCCACTATGCGGGGAACAAGCAAAAGCATTCGATTTCACCGAGTTCGGCAACATACTGAACGAAAAGTGGAGTTTCAAGAAATCGATAACGAAATCGAAAGAACAAGAGAGACTTCTAGGAAGATTAAAGTTCTGTCCAAAATGCGGCTCCTCAAACATCAATTGCCTCGTCTTCTTCCGTCCTTCCATCTGGAAATGCCTCGACTGTGGCTACGAAGGCGCTTTTATGGTAGAAGACGGCCAGCTTGCAGACGAAATACAAAAACGTTACCAAGCCGAAAAAGAAAAACAAACCTAGAAACGCCGCGTTCTATGATTCTCGCTGTACGTGTGTTACGTTCTTATAGGCCCAAACCAGTCTGTAGCCTAACCGGTGTCAAGAATTGACAGGGCTTCTTGATCCTCTAAAAGTGAAAGGACTAACCTTCAAGAATCGTATAGTCATGCCCCCCATGCAGACAGGTCGAGCCACAATTGAAGGCGCCGTCACCAACAGACTCATCAACTTCTACGTAAGACGTTCAACTGCCCTAGGCTTACTGATCGTTGAACACTGCTACGTTTCAACGGCAGGAAGACTAAGCTTCAAACAATTAGGAATCCACGACGACAACTTGACCAGCGGCTTGGAAAAACTAGCAACCAGCATCCACGCCGTCGGCACCCCTGCCGTCGTGCAGATTTCGCATGCCGGCGGCGTCGCCAACAGACATGTAATCGGCAAGCAACCCGCCGGTCCCTCAGCAACCAGACACGCCCGCAAGCTCACCAAGAGCGAGATTGAGCCTCTGGTCGAAGAGTTTGCCCTGGCCACCGAACGTGCTGTCAAAGCAGGATTTGACGGCGTAGAACTCCATGGAGCACACGGTTTCCTGTTCAACCAGTTCCTATCACCTCTGCTCAACAAACGCAAAGACAAGTACGGAGGTTCCTTGGAAAACAGAATACGTTTCCCCCTAATGACCGTTGAAAAAGTCCGCGAGAATCTCAAGGGCAGGCTCCTGCTCTACCGTCTAGGCGCAGACGACCTACATCCAAACGGAACACGAATAGAAGACGCAACCACCTTCGCCATGAAGCTTGAACAGCACGGCGTCGACATCATCGACGTATCGGGCGGCATGTGTGGAAGCGAGCCAAAACAGCTTCGAAAAGTCAAGGGCTACTTTGTCCCACAAGCCTACGAAATAAAGAAGGCTATCACAGCTCCCGTCATCGGCGTAGGCGGAATCACCAAAGCTGAGTACGCTGACAAACTGATTCGAGACGGAAAGATTGACCTGGTGGCCGTGGGCAGAGCGCTCTGGAAGGATCCACAGTGGGCTGAAAAAGCCGTTGAAAGGTTGAAAACCTAACGCGCCCTCCATCTCCGCGACATTTCTAAAGCTTATGCACCGTTAAATACAAGAAACCACCTGTGTTTGACGCAGATAAAAATGACGAAAGCTCTCTACTTAGAAGACAGTTACCTAAAGGAATGTAACAGCGTCGTCGTTTCGATAAAAGACGGAAAATACGTGGTCTTAGATCAAACAATATTCTACCCCAAAGGCGGTGGCCAACCGTGCGACACCGGAAAAATCACCAAAGCAAATGAAGTGTACACCGTTGTTTACGTCGGCAAGTTTTCAGGCGAAATCTCGCACGAAGTTGATCACACAGGCTTGAAAGAAGGAGACAGTGTCCATTGTTCGCTTAACTGGGAACGAAGATACAGGCTGATGCGAAGCCACACCGCGGCTCACGTGTTTGCCTCCCTCCTATGCACAGGCGCTGGCGTGCTCGTAACCGGCAATCAGCTTGAAGAAGACAAGATTCGCTTCGACTTCAGTCTGGAAAAATTCGACCGCGGAACCCTTGAAGAATACATTGAAAAAGCAAATGAATTGTTCAAGAAAGACATTCCTGTAGAATGGTACGAGCTTCCCAGAGACGAAGCACTGAAAATTCCTGGACTAATAAAAATGGCTGAGGCTTTCCCCCCGAACATTCCCAGCTTAAGAGTCGTGGAGATAGTCGGAGTGGACAAGCAGGCTGACGGAGGAACACACGTCAGGAACCTGAAGGAAGTCGGACAGATAAAACTCCTCAAAACTGAAAACAAAGGCAAGTCCAACAGAAGAATCTATTTCACTCTTTCATAGCACACGCAAAATCAATACCACTCTGAAAAACTGCAAAAAAAGGAAAAATGAAATTTAGGTTATTGTGGTTAGCTTAGTATCTTCTTCTTGCTGGTGCTTTCTTCGAATAGCAGTCTCGACAGTAAACTGGCCTAGCTGGATCAGGTTTGAACGGAACTTCACAATCTTTTCCACATTCAGCGCAGACTGCCTTATGCATCTCTTTCTCATACATCGACTATTTCAACTCCCTAACAATTGCTATGCAAAAACCGGTTCAAAAATCGCTTCTTACACGCTGCACTAACCCGTCACACCGACACTTATAAACAAATGCCTAAGACAACAGAATTCCACAACATACTCACGACCATTTGAACAAACTCACAGCCGACACTTCTAAGACAATTTGCGCAACTGATAAAAGCCAAGTTCAAGAAAAGTGTATTGATGTAAAATGCCTACCACTCGTATCGATGACGAGACGGTCAAGGCCAAAACCGGCAGGAGCTGGCATGAATGGTTCGACATCCT
>CAZHZB010000128.1:0-3024 GCA_964537045.1 uncultured Candidatus Bathyarchaeia archaeon
TCCCTTTTTCCATGAAGTGGGTTTTGTCAGAAAGCTGTGTCCCAGATGTAACACCTATTTTTGGACTCTGAACCCCAAGCAGGAGACCTGTGGGGAAGCATCATCAAAGGGATGTGCGACGTACACTTTTCTGAACGATCCGCCTACGAAGAAAAGCTACAGTTTTCGAGAAATGCGCGAATCATTCTTGTCATTCTTCGAGAAACACGGCCATACACGCATCAAACCATATCCCGTGGTGGCCAGATGGAGAGAAGACCTCTATCTGACGCACGCAAGCATAATTGACTTTCAGCCCTACGTGACCGATGGACTTGCACCGCCACCGGCAAATCCGCTCGTCATTTCACAACCCTGCATTAGGTTGGTGGACGTTGACAACACGGGACCGACTTTCGGGCGTCACTTGACGATTTTCGAGATGGGCGGTGCACATGCTTTCAATTATCCAGACAAAGAAGTTTACTGGAAAGACCAAACGGTCAGATACCAGCATCAATGGTTGACAAAAGACCTTGGCATCAAACCTGAAGAGATAACCTATAAAGAAGAAGTGTGGGCAGGCGGAGGAAACGCTGGACCCTGTGTGGAATCAATCATTCGAGGACTGGAAGTAGACACATTGGTTTTTATGCAGTACAAGGTCATCAACAACGAATTCGTGAAGCTGCCCATTCGCACAGTAGACACTGGGTACGGAATAGACCGGTATACGTGGATGTCTCAAGGGGTGGCAAGCGGTTTTCACGCTGTCTACGGTGAACTCCTGAACAAAATATTCAAAATGGCTGGAATGACCAGCATCGACCGAGATCTGCTCTTCAAGGTATCGAAAGTGTCGGGATTGGTGAACCTCGACAAGACGGCGAGCAGAATGGAGATGAGAAAGAAGGAAGCTCAGCTGGCTGGACTGCGATTGGCGGAATTGGAAAAGTTCATAACTCCAATCGAGAACGCTTTTGCAGTCGCAGATCATACGAAATGCTTGAGCTTTATACTTTCTGAAGGTGTCGTGCCTTCAAACATTCAGGAAGGATACTTGGCAAGACTCATTTTCCGAAGAATCTACCGTCTGCTGCGAGTTCTCGGCATGCCCGACAAGTTGTATGACATCATGGATATGCAGATTGACATGTGGTCGAAAGACTATCCGCACTTGGCAGAAATGCGCAATGAAATAGCAGAAATGGTGAAGGTTGAAGAGGAGAAGTTTGAAGAAACCATCAAACGCGGCGAAGGAATGGTCAAACGCATCTCCATCGAGCTGAAAACAAATGGGAAGAAAGAAATGCCCGCCGAAACGTTGACCGAGCTTTACGATTCTCATGGACTTCCTCCAGAAATTGTCCGTCAAGCGGCAGAAAAGGAAGACCTGAAAGTCGAAGTTCCAGACAATTTCTACACGCTGATAGCTGAGAGACACATGTCGGCAACTAAACCAACTGAGCAAGATACAACGTCAGAAGAACGGCTCAAGAAAGCCGTGGCAAACCTTCCAGCAACAGAGCAACTCTACTACAAAGACCAGTACATGCAGGAATTCGAGGCCCGAGTCCTCAAGGTGATCGACGCTGAGTCGATCGTTCTTGACAAAACCTGTTTCTTCCCAGAGGGCGGAGGACAACCAGCGGACAGCGGCCACTTGACGTTCAACGGCAGAAAAGTAGAAGTCATTGACGTCCAGAAGGTCGGAACAGTAATAGTGCATAAGGTCAAAGGCGAGGCTCCCAAAGAACGACAGTCTGTGAGGGGAGCGATTGACTGGAACAAACGCTACAGCCTTATGAAAAACCACACGGCAACCCATGTGGTCGGAGGAGCCGCGAGAAGAGTTCTCGGACAGCATGTCTGGCAATATGGAACTCAGAAAGGAATTGAAAGTTCAAGACTCGATATTTCACATTACAAACGACTTACCTTGGAAGAATTGCAGAAGATAGAAACGCTTGCAAACGAGGCTGTTCTGAGAAACATACTGATCGACATTTCGTGGATGCCTAGGAACGAAGCGGAAAGTCAATACGGTTTCAGACTGTATCAGGGTGGAGCCATTCCAGGCAAAGAGATCCGAGTCGTCAAAGTCGGAGATTGGGACGTTGAGGCATGCGCAGGAACCCATCTGAAGAGTACCAGTGAGATTGGCTTCATCAAGATAGTTCACTCGGAAAGAGTACAAGATGGAGTTGAGAGACTAGATTACTCCATCGGCATCCCAGCCGTGAGAGCGGTTCAAGCAAATGAACGATTGCTCGTGAAAGTGTCAGAAACATTGAACGCGCCGCTTGAAAAACTGGATCAAACAGCCGACAAAATGGTCAGAGAACTGAAAGAAGCAAACGCCGAAAGGAGAAAACTGATCAAGGAACTGGCATCACGAGAAAGCACCGGTACAGGTGCAGAAAAATCAAGCAAGACCGGAGAAACAAGAGGCATAAAGATCGTTCTCCGCGATTTCCAGAATTCAATTGACGTTGAACGAATGGTTCAGACAGCAAACGAGATCATCAAAAAAGACGAAGCAACCGCGGTGATATTCTACGGAGCAGACGAGAAGAACGCAAGAATAATGGTCATGGCTGGAAAGACCGCGCTTGAAAAAGGCGTGAACGCCGGCGAAATCGTCAAAGTAGCCTCAGCGCTGATAGGCGGCGGAGGAGGCGGGACACCTAGCTTCGCACAGGGCGGCGGAACCCAACCCTCAAGGCTGCAAGAAGCAGTTAAGAAAGCGGAAGAGACTTTGAAGAAGCAGATTAAATCTTGAATCCATGTCTAACCTCGTTCACATTATCAAGTTGTCGGAGGAACGTTCATGAAGCAAAGAAAGTTTGGAAAACTTGACTGGAAGGTTTCGGCCCTCGGTTTTGGAGCGATGAGACTTCCGATTGTGGACAATGATGCGTCCAAGATCAATGAGCCTGAAGCTATTCGCATGATAAGGTATGCTTTTGACAATGGCGTGAACTACATAGATACCGCATATGTGTATCATCGTGGCACCAGCGAAGTTCTTGTTGGAAAAGCACT
>CAZHZB010000129.1:0-2985 GCA_964537045.1 uncultured Candidatus Bathyarchaeia archaeon
GTTTTGGTCGGATTCATCTTCATCATTACACCGAACCTCACTGATAAAATAGTGGATTTCTTCCAGGACATTACCTTCGTAAACGTCGCACGCTTACCGAGCAACTTCTACCTCCCGCGACCGGCCACGATAGGAGCACACGTCACAATCTATTCAGCTGTTGAGCAATTCAGTCTAGCTTGGGGCGTGTTTCTTGTAGCAATGCTCGTCATCAGATTTGCAACTGGTTCACCGACAAGCAAGAAAGCAGAAAATCTCGGGGACATCGTCTCCTGGTTCGGGGGCGCCTACCTGATTCGAACGTGGCTCATTGGTGAATCAAAATGGTTTGAATATTGGGCTTTGATACTGATGCTCTTGGGAATATCGCTTATCGTCAGAGCGGTCTTCCTTGCTGCGGCAGGCGCAAGAGGAAAATAGCCAGGCCGAGCACAGAAAACGAGATCTGAAGAAGTCAATGGTGACAGAGTGCCGATAACTTACTTGGAAGCTCCTGACGTTAAGAAAATGGCTGACGAGATCACAGAAAAGCTGGGCTTTTTCCACGTTGTTCCCCAGTTCGTTTTCTGCATCAGAAGCAAAGGATCGGCTTCTCGACGTACGATCGCTCGAATCCATGGACTGGGAAAGGTCTGGCAGGAAACTTTGAACCTTCCATCAGCCTACGTAATAGAAGTCATATCAGAACGGTTCGACAAATTCACCCAAGAAGACAAGGAAAAAACCATCATACATGAACTACTGCACATCCCAGCTACCTTCGCGGGCGGTTTTCGTCCCCACAAAGGCTACATTGATAATGAAACGGTGGAACAACTCCACAGAACATATCGAGAACACAGGCGATAACGAGGACAAGTTTTTTAGGTAACGTTGGAGAATGAAAAGGAAACCTAACCCTCATACTTCACTCGTGACGAGAGAAAGACAATGAAATATCGCATGAAAAGCCTCGCCCACAACGGGATCTATGTTCCACAGTTCGATCACAAAGGTTTCCACGTTAGAATCCAAGGACAGCCCATAAAACTGTCGGCAAAAACCGAGCAAATGGCAGTATTCTGGATTAGAAAGAGGCAGTCACCAACTTCACCTCCTGACAAGCTCTTCTACAAAAACTTCATCACCGACTTCATTGAAGCGCTGAAAATCGAAAACCCATCCTCAAAGTTTCTGGACGCTTTGCAGAGCAGCCACTTGGCTAGTCTGGACAAAGGGAGCAATGAATGGATGAGCGATACCAGCTCACAAATTGACTTCTCTGAAGTGGCAACCTACATCGTACAGGAACAGCAAAGAAAACTGAATATGTCTAAAGAAGAAAAGAAGAAACTTGCAGCAGAGAGAAAAATAGCCCGAGAGACACTGAGAGAGAAGTTGGGCTATGCTGTTGTTGACGGAGAGAAACTCGAAATTGCCAATTGGACCGCGGAACCTTCATGCATCTTCGCGGGAAGAGGAGACCATCCCAAAAGAGGAAAGTGGAAGGAAGGACCTAGGAAAGAAGACATAATTCT
Source organism: uncultured Candidatus Bathyarchaeia archaeon (assembly GCA_964537045.1). Classification (GTDB taxonomy): domain Archaea; phylum Thermoproteota; class Bathyarchaeia; order Bathyarchaeales; family Bathycorpusculaceae; genus DASPPK01. The sequence continues at coordinate 1,518 of CAZHZB010000129.1, forward strand.
CAACCTTTCCGCCGAAAGCCCGACGCCTTCCGGCGACTGGAAGGGAAGGGTCTGGGAACCTGAAAAGATGTACCTCGCCAAATGGGAGGACAAGCTTACAGGGAAAATGAAGTACGTTTGGTTCTCTGACTCGGCGTTCTTGAAGCAGAATGCCGAAGCGGAAAAGTTCAAGAAGGCAGAAAAGCTCGGCAAAGAAATCCCCAAGATCGAAGCTCACATCATGAAGAACCTCGAGTCCGACGACGTGGACAGACGCAAGATAGCAACCGTCAGCTGGCTGATTCTGAAAGTAAACATGAGGGTAGGAGACGAGAAGGATCCCGGCGAAGCAGACACGGTGGGAGCAATAACACTCAGACCCGAACACGTCAAAATTGAAGATGGCAAACTGAATTTCGACTTCCTGGGAAAAGACTGCGTCAGATGGACCAAAACCGCAGAAGCACCGACAAGCGTAATCAACAACATACAAGAATTCTCCAAAGCGAGCAAAGAGTATCTCTTCGAAGGAATCAACTCAAGAAAGGTCTCGCGATTCCTATCAGAAAAAATGGAAGGGCTCACAGCAAAAGTCTTCAGAACCTGGAGATGCACCACAACCGTCAGAGACCATCTTAAGAAATGCAACGCAAAGAAAGAAGACCCTGAGTACGCGAAGCAGTTCTGCGCAAAAATGGCCAACTTGGAAGCAGCAAAAACAGCCAACCACAAAAGAAAAATCCCACCAAACTTCGAGGAAAGACTGGCAAAGAAAAAACACAGTGTTCTTGAACTTGAAAAGAGGCTGAAAGAGAAGGCTGAACAAGGAAAAAGCACGGACTCTACTGTGAAGAGGATTGAGAAAACCAAGCTTGACGTGAAATTGACTGAAGAGACAAAAGAGTATAATCTTGGCACATCTCTGAAGTCTTACATCGACCCAATGGCCTATGTGGCATGGGCAAAGCAAGTGAATTTCCCCTTGGAGAAGATATATCCGAAAACCCTTCAGAAAAAATTCAGTTGGGCACTTGGAAAGAATTAGAAGACCCAGATTCTGAGATTGAACAAGATTTGGCAAGAGCGACTCATGTTTTCGTTGAACCGCCAAAAGGTATATTTTGGCGCCAGGCAGATATTTTAATAAGTTTAGGAGAATGGTAGAACCGCTTTTGCGGGGAAAGGAGAAAAGTAAAGGGGTTTTCTACCATCCTCCATACACTAGAATTATAAATGTTCTGCTCTTAACTTTGTCGGCAATTTCCGTAGAATTCCAATGTTCATATGTCTAAGTCAAGGTTGCATTTTTGGTCGAAATTCGATTTTACGAGAGAACTGTTTTTATCTCGGTCAGACGTCTTTCAGAATCAGAGCTATATAAGAGCCATAGAGAAAATGATGAGAAACAAGACTGACGCAACGACCCTAGTCACCGTCATCGTCGCAATCATAAGCGCTTACGTCCTCTTCTTCTCGACCATGCCACTTC
>CAZHZB010000130.1:0-2950 GCA_964537045.1 uncultured Candidatus Bathyarchaeia archaeon
TCAAGGAATTCTTCTAGTGTCCGTTTCTCAAGGACGTAGTTTGTACGTTTTTGTTCGCCGATGGTTGAACTTGGTTTTGGTCCGTAGTCGTGTCCCGGATAGACTTCAATTTTGTCGTCCAGTTTCCCAAGCTTGTCAAATAAGCTATGGTACATGTCTGTAGGGTTTCCGCCTGGGAGATCTGTTCTTCCGCATTCACCGATGAAGAGCGTGTCTCCTGTGAGGATTTTTCCGTCCACTAGAAGGCTTATGCTGTCTGGGGTGTGTCCTGGCGTATGAATTACTTTGATGATGATTTTTCCGAGTTTCAAGATGTCGCCATCCTCTACCGACACGTCTTTTCTAACATCGGATATTTTGTGCGCAACAATCTGGGCACCAGAAGCACGTTTCAGGTCATCATTGCCGGCCGTGTGGTCTCCATGACCATGGGTGTCAATTATGTAATTTAGTTTCAGTTTCTGGTCTTTGATGAACTTCATTAACACGTCTTGGTTTAAGCTTGGATCGACGATTGCGGCTTCTCTGGATGTTTCGTCGGCAATTATGTACGAGAAGTTGTCGCCACGATACTTTATCTGCTTGAATAACATGATAACGTCCTCTTACTCTTGTTTTCTAATATATTGTTCGGTTGACAAGTGCTCCATTTTCATGCCTATGTCGGCAAGATCCTTCAGGTTTTGAATGCAGCCTATGCTGGCGTCTATGTTGCGGTGGACAGGATGGAACCAGATGTATTTCGGAAGCAAGTTGAACTGCAATGGGACCTTGATCGTGAGGCCGTATTTCTCTGGTAGATCTTTGAGCAGCGATCCTGTTGAGCAGGCTAACCGCGTTGTGGTATAGCTCTTGAGCAATTCTGAGGCGCCGAAGGCGCCGATGCCATGCCATATCACTGCGTTCTCTGGTGACGCTAAAGAATACAGGAAGAACTGAGGTGAAGAAGGTGTTTCTTTGAAGTTGTAGTTGACGAGTTTTTCACCATCAACTGTGAAGGTGTCGTCAGCCTGCGCTAGGCTTACGTCTGCTGGATCGATAGCGTTTGGATAGAGCAGGGTGGTTTTGTAGTCCACTTTGATGTTTTTGAGTTTGGTTCCGTCGAAGTATATTCTGCCTCTTGCTGCACGCTTTGAACCGTAGCCTTTTGGCGAGTGCGGAACGGTCAGAAGCGTGGTTAGATTCTTCATGCTCCTGCCCATACCCTTGTAGACGCCTTCAACTGCCTGATAGTCCTTGTGAACTTCTCTCACAATGTGATGAAGCAGACCTTCTGAGTCCTCGTTCTGCATTGGGGTAAGGGGCAGACGCATCGAGTATATGCAGAGGTCGATGCCGAAGGCTTCTGAAAGTCTTGACAGATGCTCATATTTCACTGCGTCCACCATGTCTACGTAACTGTTGTTGCATGATTTGAGGTGCCTTTCTATGTTGTCGATCTCGCGTCTGCAGAAGAGCGAACCCTCGTATTTTTGAACGAATTTCTCATCTATTCTGAGGTTTTCTGTTTTGACTGTTGCTACGGGGAAAGCGCTTTGTCCGCTTTCGATTATTGATCCTTTGAGCGGATTCATCGAATACCTGTCTGCTTCGATGTCATCAGTGTTGAGCAGAAAAGAAACAACTATTCCCGTAGGAGGGCGTTTGAGCAGTTCGGAGATTTCTTCAATTTCTTGAGGTGTCGGCTGGTGAAGTCCACGTTGTTGGAGATAGTTGGCCGTGACTTCCAATAGTCGTGCCGCGATTATTCCTTGGATATCTTCGACGGTGAGCTGGGGATTTGCATACTCAACAGAACTTCTCAGAAAGAACTTTGAACCATTCAAGGTGACATTATTCTTTTGTCCATCTTTGAAGTGGTACAACTCTACGGATTTTCGTTTTTCCTCCTTGAACGTGCCGATCTCTTTCACAAGTGTTTCGACACAGTTCCACGAGTTTGCCAGAAAATCTTCCAGAATTATCTTGCCTAGGTTTGAAGACATTTTCTATCTACCCTCTTTCCAAAGACTCCGCCATGTAAGTGCATCCGCTCATGATTGACGGGCCAAAGAACATTCTCTGCACCCTAAAGGTTTCCTTGAATCCTGCGTTTGCTAATGTGGAGATTATTGAAGTTTCCTTCGCTGGGGCAAACAGAGAGACTTCCATAGCTTGGAGTCTGTTCATGAGTGTTTTCAGGAGTTCAATTGCGAGATTGATCTTGCCTTTCCGACAGACCAAAGGTCCCAGCTCAGCCATTCCTCTGAACACTTTGGCCACTACGTAACCTGAAACCTCGTTGTTTTCGGAGGTTACGTAGCAAAGGTTGTCTGTATCTGAGATTATTGGTTCAAGCATTTTTCTACGTGAGGCGCCAAAGCATGAGAGGTCAAAATCCACTATTCTGTTCATGTCCTTAGCAGTGGCCCGTTTGGCAATGGTTTTCGCTTCTGAGGAGAAGCCTTTCCCTTTCAGCACTACGAACTCGGTATCGGACTTGAATCCGAGTCTTTTGTAGAACGGGATCCTTTCCATGTAAGCGTATAGTCCGACTGTCTTCACGTTTCTGCTTTTCAAGTATTCCAATGCGTGTGTAACGAGAACCGAGCCTGCTCCTCTGTTTCTCTTGTTTTCGTTGACTATGAGGTTTCCAAACCATGCTACCTTGCCAAAATTGACGGTAGTGGCTAGACCTATCCTCTCAGAGTCATCAAAAAGCACAAAACATCCTTCCGGCTCAAGTTCGACAGAGAATTCGAAGTCCTGCTCCGACAAACCCCAGCCCATATGATCGGTTATCGCAACGGCGAAGGGAAAGTCTTCTCTAGACATGGTTTTTACGTGAAATGTGATCAGTCTGACCTTCTGTGCAGGTTGATTATCGCTTCTCAAGGCTTATACGATAGGATAAACTTTACTAATGCAATCAATTCACTGACATCGATTGCAGGGAGGATTAAGCGCCATA
>CAZHZB010000131.1:0-2938 GCA_964537045.1 uncultured Candidatus Bathyarchaeia archaeon
AGTATTATATATTAAGACACCATGTAGCATACACGAAGAAGGCAAATCGCAATGTTGGAAAGAATGGAGATAGGAGAGCACGTCAATCAAAACGAACAAGGGCAATTGAAGGAAAGAGTAGAAGCCACACTGACCAAACTACGCGAGCTGAGAGAACGAGTCGCTGAACTGAAACGAAGATGCGAAGAATTCAGAGAAATGGAAGCACAACGCCTCAAAAAGCCTGAGAGCAGGCTAAGATGTGACAAATGCGGGCATGCCCTCAATTCTGAAGATGGAGTCGTCATCAAAGATGCCAACGGCGAAGCGAAGAGCCGCTATCACAAGGCATGTTTCCAAGCATTGTTCAAATAGCAGATGTGTTTGATTCGAGAACGGGAAAACCCTACCCCTTCATCAACTTCTCCACGGTTGAGCTTTTCCCAACGTAGACTACGTTTGCCGTTCCGACGAAAATGCCGGTTTCTACGACTCCTGGAATCATCTTCAGGTCACATGCGAGTTCAGCGGGCTTCCGTATAAGTCCAAATTCCGAGTCCAGAATTACGTTCCCGTTGTCAGTTACGACAGGTCCGACCTTTCCCTTTCCTTCCCGCAGAACAGGTTTGCCCTTTAGGGTTTTCAGTTTGCGCATAACGAGTGGGACAGCAAGAGGGAGGACTTCTATTGGTACTGGGTGACCGTTTTCTCCGAGGATTCTGACTTTCTTGCTTTCGTCGGCTACAATGATGTTCTGTTTTGAGGAGTAGGCAACAATCTTCTCGCGTGTAAGCGCTCCGCCCATTCCCTTGATCAGGTTCAGTTGTTTGTCGATCTGATCAGCGCCATCAATCGTCACGTCTAGCAACGGGTGTTCTTCCAACGTTGTTGTTGGTATACCGTGTTGCACTGCAAGCATGAAGGCTTGGTAGGACGTGGGCACCCCCAAGACGCGGATTTTCTGGCTTCTGATTCTCTTTCCGATCTCTTCGATGGCAATTGCCGCTGAGCTTCCGCTTCCGAGCCCAACGATGAAGCCGTCTTTGACGTGTTTGACTGCTTCCAGAGCTGCATTTCTTTTTGCTTTTTCAGTATCTAGCGGTTTAGGATTCAATTTCCATTTGCCCCAGTTTGTCTAGGACTTTTTCAACTTCAGACCGAATTTGCTCGATTCTTTTCTCAGCTTCTGTGCGTTGACTCTCGGCTTTTTGAGACGGAGGTTTCCGCTTTCTTTTCGCCTTTTCTTCGCCACCTGTTTTCTCGTCGTCTTCGCCAGATGTCTCTGCCTGTTCAAGTATTTTGGGAGTGATTGTGACTTCCTTAATCGATTTGAGCTGTGCCTTGGAGCGCAGTTCATCAATCTTTGAGCTGAGATCATCGAATTTCTGACTGAAAAGTTTCATCAAATCTTCCTGCATGGTTTCAAGTTCATGCAGGGCAACCAAGGATTCGTCTTTAGACATTGCATCCTTGACCAACATCATCCGGGCCTTGTAGGTTTCGGCCAGCCGTTCTCTCTCTTGCTCGGTTATCTTTCCCTCAGCATGAGCCTCGTACAATCGTCGAATGGCGTCGCTGAGAATCTCCCTTTCCAGATCCAGTATCCTGAGTTCATCTTTGGCGTGTGAAGCTTCGTTCACTGGAACGCTCTTGGTGACTTTAAAGGGGTAACCCCTCAGCTCTGGAATTGGTTCAATATCCTCAGACTTCTTTTTCGGTCTCTTGCCCTGTCCGCGCATTGCGAAAATCACGATTGCGCAAACTATAATCGCCCCTACCACGATGATTGTGATGGCTAGGGGATCATCAAGAGACAATGACCGATACCCTCTCTATCTTCATTGCTCGCTGTCCATATATAATTGTTTAATCACCTCTCACGAAGAATTCCGCAGAGCGACGACGAAAATCTGAGATGCACACATTATGCTTTGGCAGCGAATCACAAGGTTTTTCTTCACACAACGGTAAGTGCATGGCCAACGTTTCCCAGTCTGTGCCTATTTCAGCCCAAGAACGGGAAATCAGAATATGGAACCGACGACTATCCTGCAGAGTTCTCTTCCCTATTCGTCACGTGACCAAGACGCCGATAAGGGGAACTCTTTCAAGCACGTCTTCCGCATGAGGGGCACGCGACATGTCTTCCGTCAAATCCTTGCCAGCAACGTGTTCGCCCTGGTGGTCACCTTCGACCCAGAGAAAGTCATCAGACACATCGTATACCTTTCCTTTGTATGCAATGTATGCTGGTCTTCCATCTTTTCCATCGTACTTCTTCAGCTCATCAAGAGTGAACTGTTTTTGAGAACTCAAAACAACACCAACTAGAGGAATGAGAGAATCAGACATTTGAAATTTTCGGAGAAACCGCTACAGCAGCTGACAACAATACTGTTACTATGATAGCTCCGAAAACTGAAAACTATCGCGCGCACAAATGAAATGCTTACGACACTCAGGGCCCTAGGGGGTAGGGCCATTTTGCGCCGAAATCTCGCAAAACCCCAATTGCCGTCTTCAACGCACCAAAGTTTAGGATAGGAAGCTGTCGGCTGACTGCGCAAACATGAAGACTCGTATGATAATGGCCCTCCTCCTAGGGGGGGTAGGGGTGTTTTTGAGCGTTTTTCAACCAAAAAACGGATATGTATGCGAGCAAGTGGCGCGTGCTGAATTGGAGCCTCGGGCGGGATTTGAACCCGCGACCATTACCTTACCAAGGTAACGCCCCACCGGGCTAGGCTACCGAGGCATTTGCAAAGACAATATTGAGCAACTGTTTTTTATGTTTTAAACATTCCTGAAGCCGCGAAGCTAAACAGATATAAAAGAAGACATCGAATTCAACAGTTGATCTTTCCAGAAAAGCGGGGGTTTCCGAGCTTGGTCAAAGGAGCAAGGCTTAGGACCTTGTCGCGTAGGCGTTCATGGGTTCAAGTCCCATCCCCCGCACCAC
>CAZHZB010000132.1:0-2931 GCA_964537045.1 uncultured Candidatus Bathyarchaeia archaeon
GAGGCTGCATGGGGCAGAGGGTTTGGATTAGCTCTTCTTAAACTTGCAACTGACTCTATTTATGACCCCTTCTACAGACTCATCTTCGGAGGGTTCGCAGCACTGTCCGTCTTGATCTTGGTTTATTTGGTGTATTCCAAGGTGAGAGTGAGCTATGTCGCGCATACATTTGTTCAACTTTTTCTGATCTTTTCTTCCAGTTCACCAGAAAGCTTGCCTAGATATGTTTCGATTTTGTTTCCAATATACCTGGGTTTTGCATTGCTGTCGAGAAACAAGTCCTTGGACGGGACTCTAAAGTTGTTTTCCGCAAGTTTTCTGACACTGTTCGTAATCTTGTTTGTGAACGGTTACTGGTTTACTTGATTTAGAGAGTGCTCTTTCTGAAACTAATCTATTCTAGCTTTTGGTTCATCTACTTCTCCGAGCACCAACGAGCGCACTATGTCAAGCCTCTCTCAATGCTAAGTGTCAGAAAACCTTTCCCATGAATGTAAATGTCTTTCATCAATCTTTTCAACGGGGTTCTGGTTCCCCGTTTTTCTTCCCACTCAACCGGAAACTCGATCCAACGGTAACCCTTCCGTACACTCCGAACGATAATTTCAGTGTCCCAAAACCAATCTGCACTGTCGCAACGATCCAGAAGATCTCTCACAAGTCTGCCAGAAAACGCCTTAAACCCCAGTTGGTGATCACACACGCCAGTTCCGAAGGCAGCTCGAACCATCAAATTGTACATCCTTGACACAAAATAACGAATCGGAGGCCGGCGCACAATAGCTCCATTGACGTACCTCGAACCAGTCGCAAGGTCATAACCGCCCATTATCGCCCCCACCAGTTGTGGGTAGTATTTCATGTTCGTGGCCAAATCACAGTCAACAAAAACATAGACGTCGCCGCCCACTCTTTTCCAGGCGTTCTTGAGAGCCAAACCTCTGCCCAATTTCTTGTCAGCGTGAATATGGATAATGTGCGGATTGCTCTTCGCCAAACCCTCCGCTATCCTGTCAGATCCATCAGTGCTTCCGTCTTCGGCGATAACGATGCGATAATCATCGTCTAAAGCAATAGTTTCCTTCAACAATACTCTCACTGCTTCTTCCAAGAATCTTGCCTCATTGTGAGCAGGAATCGTGGCGACAATCAATTGCCAGCACCTTCACGTCGCTGAAAGAAGAAACAAAATACTCTCGTTGTCATGGATACTCGAATCTTGTACACGAGAAATAACTTGCAAACCACAGCAAGAGCCATAGTTGCATTGTGCACGATTGATCTAATAAATCGGACGCTGTCATCCTGTTTGAATTTTGAAAGAGTGGAGTCGGTCCTTCTGGACTGTTGGCAATAACAAGATTTAGGCTTTTTCACAGTCCGCAAAAGTGCGCGTGAAGTCTGTGTCAGTCCATTCTAGCGTTTTTGTTCTTGAATCTGTTCTTGTCCACCTATTCTTATGACAGGCCTCGCCATGACTTCCCTGATCTGAGCAGCGACCTTCAATGGGCTTCTTACCTTTTCCATCCTTACGTCGCTGTCGCCTTGAGTGCGAATGATTATGTTTCCAGAACCCACGATTCTCGCGGAAATCGATCTGACTACCTCTAAGTCTGAAAAACCTGAAGGGGCGACCACAAACGCCTTAGATGTCAAGATGCCGGCTCTAATTTCCAGGCTGTCCTCTCTGAGGATATACGCGTTTGAAGCTCTCAACAGAAGCGGACGAGCTATACTGATGATCCAGGCCGCGAAAGTAACCAGACCCGTCCACAGAATTATCGGCATAATCAGATTTGTGTAGGCTATTCCAAAGAAGAATTCTAACCACAAGATCACGACTGCAACCACGCCGATCACTACGCTCTTGGCCACCACCCCGGGCAGCACCCATGGTTTGCCCGTCCAAAGTGTCCGAACCATCGTCTCAGTCCTCCTGACCTGTTTCTTTCCCTGTTCGTATTCTTCCCCAATCTCGCCAAGACAGCATTGAAATCACGAAAGGCAGAATCATCGCCAACCCAAGCAAGCCGGTGTCAAAAGGGTTATTCATTGATGACAACATACCAATGAATGTCAAAAAGCTCGCCAGTAGCATAAGAACGCCTATGACTACAAAACCAATCGCGTAGTAGAAAGTAAGATGTTTCATCCAAGTTCACTTCTTCTATTGATCAATTCTGCTTGCGATTGTATTGAAGAGATTTATGAAACGAGAATGCGGATTGAGAATATTGAAAAAAAAGCTTGATCAGCTAGAAGATAAGAGAATAGCAGTGTTCTGGTCAACCAGAATTGTTGGAGCTGCTTGTTTCAGTTCGTCGATGCGGTTTTCAACGGTTCTGCAGATGGTTGTTCTGACGTCGGCACTGTTTGAAGGAGAGATCTGTCTCAGTTGTTCGGCAAGTTTGGAGTCGCCGAGAATTTTCTCAATCCAATTCGGAAAGTCACTTCTCTGAGAATGGAACAAGAGACTTTCCGACCTGACGGATTTGACTTTTTCAGCGAAGTCATGGAGGTTTCTGGCAACTTCACCCGTTGGTTTTCCGATCGCCTCATAGAAATAGAAGGCTTCAGGGTCTTTCACGGTTCTCAGGATTCTGACAGAGTTCGCATCGAACGCTCGGTTGCTGGTGTTTCTTGTTTTTTTGTTCCTTGAGGATGCGGTTTTCTTCATTCTTTTCACCATTAGGAGTAAGCTTTGACTTGCATCTTGAGACTTAATAAACATTCCTAGCAAACTGTAGAACTCCAAGACAGTTCCAATCAGCTTGCGAATGTTTTTGTCCAGAATTCATTAAAGGTTCATTGCATACGTTCTACGACACATAAAACACTTCTGCAGAATAAGAAAGTCAGCACAGCAAAAAACGTCCGGAAAACAGCAGTGAAACTACTGATCTCTGAAAGCGGAGATCTGCAATTCTCAAG
>CAZHZB010000133.1:0-1605 GCA_964537045.1 uncultured Candidatus Bathyarchaeia archaeon
TCTGCATTTTGGTTTGGTTTTGGGCTTGTTTCATTGTAGAGGTATTCGAAATAGTAGTATATTGATGGATCATTGAGTTGCTGTCTGGCTTTTGCTACCCCTGTACCCACCTTTTCCCATGCTCTGGCAATTGCACCACCAAACAAGTCATCAATCATTCTGGTGTCTACAAGCTTTCTTTGAAGGAGAATACCTATTCCCTCAAAGAACAAGCACACTTGGTTGACTTCCCGAAGCCCAACTTTTTTGTCAAAGTCATAGATGTCATCTATGCCTTCAAAGTCGCTGGCTCTTTTTCTTACTTTTGCCCATGCATCTTGAAACTCGTTGCTACTGAACGTAGCATACAGTCTCATAACAAGGTCTGTCTGTCTTGTTCTAGCTTGATTTCTAAGTTGAAATGCATAGTAGATGACTCCAGCTACCACGCTTGCAGAAGCAATACCTATCGAGAGTGTCTGTATATCAATCATTATTGACACCAACCTTGCTGAAACAAGGTAGTGTTGATTCGATTCAGCTATAACTTTTCCGCAAATACGAAAGTCGGGTGATTGGGGAAGTTTTACGCTTATATGCCGATCAAACGAAAGAGCTTCTCTTAAGCGAAAGCCTGAAGGTAGCTTGTATGGAGTCAGCAAACATCATTGTAATAGGAGCAGGTGTCGTCGGCCTCGCTGTTGCAGCAAAAATCTCGGAGAAAAATGAAGACGTGTACCTTTTCGAAAAAAACCCTCGGTACGGTCAAGAGACGAGCAGCCACAACAGCTGCGTCATTCACTCAGGCATCCATTATCCAAAGAAGACTCTCAAAGCAATACTCTGCGTTAAGGGCAATAGGATGCTTTACGAGTTGTGCAGCAAGTATGGGATACCTTTCAAAAGGCTAGGTAAGCTGACGGTTGCGATTACCGAGGAAGAGAACGATGAACTGGAAAAACTGATGCAAATGGGTATTGACAACGGTGTTGAAGGTCTCAGGATGCTGGACGGAAAGCAGATCAAGGAGATGGAACCTAATGTTGAGGTTGAAAAGGCCCTTCTCTCACCTTCGACAGGCATCCTGGAACCCGACGAATTGATGAACCACTTTCATGCACAAATGCGCAAGAACAACGCGGTCTTGGCCACTGACACCGAGGCCGCCGGCATAAAAAAACTGAAAGATGGTTATGAAATAGCTGGAACAAGCGTCGGCGAAAAATTCCAGATCACCACCAAGGTTGTCATCAACTGCGCAGGGCTGTACTCAGATAAGGTCGCAGCCATGGCAGGTTTAGACACAGACAAACTCGGCTACAGAATACATGTATGCAAAGGAGACTACTTCCGGGTCTCAGGCAAACCTCTTGTCCAAAAGCTTGTATACCCTGTCCCGAAAGGGGCAGGACTGGGAATACACCTGACACCCGACCTCACCGGCTCGATCAGACTGGGTCCAAACGCCTACTACGTCGACAAAATCGACTACAACGTTGAGTCAGAGGAAAAGGAGTTCCGAGAAGATGTCGTCAGATTCGTCCCAAAGATCAGTGAACACGAGATCCGTCCTGACTCTTCGGGAATAAGGCCAAAGCTTCAAGGACCCAATGATCCTTTCAGGGA
>CAZHZB010000133.1:1705-2919 GCA_964537045.1 uncultured Candidatus Bathyarchaeia archaeon
GTTTTCGTTGTTGAGGCAACGACTGATTCTGACAGGTTCACCCAGATCTTGTCGTTGTCCGTCTCAACTTTAGGCTCCAACGGAAGCTTCACAGTGAAGGTTGAACCTCGACCGATTTCACTTTCGACAGTGATCTTTCCGCCGTGTCCTTCGACTAACCGTTTGCAGATGGGCAAACCGAAGCCCATGCCTTTCGCTTTTGTCGTGAACAACGGAGTCCAAAGTTTCGACATTGTGTTCTTATCCATGCCGATTCCTGTGTCAGAAAAAGTGAAAACCACGCTGTGGTTGGATTTTACGCCTTTTACGGTCAGTGTTCCACCTTTCGGCATCGCATCAATAGCATTCTTGACGAGGTTGGTGAAGACCCTCAACAACTTTCTCACATCAGACCTGAACCTCGGCGCGTCTCGCGTTTCGTCAACGATCTTCACATTTCTCGGAACTTTCAGACTGGAAAGAACCTCTTTGATGACAGCCTTCGGGCAAGTTTCGGTCAACTCCAGTTTGACCTCCCTTGAGTACTCCAGCAAATCATTGATGATTTTGTTCGAACTTTCGATGTCTCTTTCGATGATCTTCAGCATTTCCTTACCGCGTTGATCGAATCCTTTGCCGTATTTTGTCTTCAAGAAGTATGTGGCCCCAGCTATACCTGTCAAGGGGTTCCTCAAATCATGTCCCACCATCCCAGCCAACTCGCCAATAGCTGCCAATCGCTCGGTTTTCAAGAGCTTAGATTGAGCTACAATCAGTTCCCGAGTCCTCTCCTGAACCTTAACTTCAAGCCTCCGAGCGTAGTCCTGAATCTGAGCCCTAGCATTGTCCAATTGCTCAATCAGCCGAGCGTTTTCGATAGCAACTGCAGCCTGATGCAGAAACAGCTCCAGAGGCGACAAAGACTCTTTGGTAGGACGTCTGCCATCTGCGGGATCGTCTACACTCACGGCGCCGACGATCTTTCCGTCGGCCAATCTTAACGGCGCGTATAGAAGGTCTTCTGGATGCCAATCAACCATTTCCTCCGGCGTCAAGTGACTGGAAACCGTGCCTGTACTGAATTTTCTCTGAACCCAAGGATCGTTCCATGGAAGATAGTAGAACTCACCAAGCTTATACCGCTGAAATTCCGGGCCAAATCTTTCAGCCCACACGTGCCCAGGTTGCTTGTTGTTCCACAGATAATTGCGCTCTTCGCGAGTCAACCCTGCTGC
>CAZHZB010000134.1:0-2862 GCA_964537045.1 uncultured Candidatus Bathyarchaeia archaeon
TTGAAGAGACGTATGGTTCCGGTCTCATCGACTATGATGTTGGATCTTCCCGAGATTCCATCATCCTTCAGGAAGATGCCGTACGCCTTCGCAACCTTGCCATGAGGCCAGAAATCCGATAGAAGCCGCGTGTTCGTGATGCCTAGACTTTCTGCCCATGCCTTCTTTGAAGGCACAGTATCGATGCTCACTCCGACAGCAACGGTGTTGAGAGAGTCGAAAGCCAGCTTGTTCTTTTCCAGTGACTTCATTTGTTCCGAACAGACAGATGTCCATGCTAACGGATGGAAAGAAAGAAGCACGCGTTTGTCCTTGAATTCCTTGAGAGTAAATTCCTTCTTGTTCTGATCTAGCAAACTGAAGTTCTTTGCTCTGTCTCCTACCTTGAGTCGTTTTCCCACTGCAATACCTCAACGGTTTCTATCAGCATGATTCTTTATTAATTCTTCCGGGGCAAACGCTGTTATATAGAGAAAAAGCAGACTCTTACCTGGTGTCGCAGGTTGCATCATCACAAAAGGTTTTACAACGACGAAAAAGAGAGGCGAAAATGGCAGAATCCTGAGGCAATATTGTCTGAAATAGGCGTGAAGAAAGGTTCGATCTTCGTTGACGTTGGTTGTGGAGAAGGCTTTTTCGCTGTTCCGGCGGCTAGAATTGTTGGAAAGAATGGCAAAGTGTACGCCTTGGATATTGATGAAGAATCCATCGCAATTCTTCGGGAGAAAGCTGCCAAAGAAGGTTTGATTAACTTGGTAACGCGCGTTGGCGCTGCCGAGGAGATAGTTCTCTGTGAGGCTTGTGCTGACTTCGTTTTCTTCGGCATCGTGTTGCACGACTTCAGGAATGTGTCGAGAGTTCTTCAGAATGCGAAGAAAATGCTCAAGTCCACAGGTTTAGTGGCGGATCTAGACTGGAAGAAAGAGCCGATGCAGTTCGGTCCGCCCTTGAACATCAGGTTCAATGAAACGCAGGCTGCAGGCTTGCTGGACAAGGCAGGTTTCGAAGTTGAAGAAGCAAAGGAAATGGGATTGTATCATTATTTGATATTGGCAAAACTGCACTAGTTTCTACGGTCTTGACAAATTCCAGCAATATCAGTAGCCCGTGCATATCCAGAGATGCAGAATCAAAACGATAGGGGTTCTAAAAAAGGTGGAAAGGGAGGTTGCTATGGCCCTTTCTTGGTGATCTCTTTGATAATACCAGCGGCCACTGTCGTACCCATGTCTCTGACTGCGAATCGTCCGAGTTCTTCGAACTCTAAGAAGGTTTCAACTGCAATCGGGTGTAACGGTTCCATTCTTACGACTGCGGCGTCTCCGGTCTTAAGGAATGTTGGTTTCTCTTCAACGACTTGTCCTGTGCGCGGATCGATTTTCTTTATGAGTTCAGTGAGCTTGCAAGCAATCTGTCCCGTGTGATAGTGTAGTACCGGCGTGTATCCTGCTGCCACTGCTGTCGGGTGGTAGATGACTATGATTTGTCCGATGAACTCTTTGGCTACTGTCGGCGGGCTGCTGACGTGTCCGCAAACGTCTCCGCGGTGGATGTCTGTTTTTGCGACGCCTCTGATGTTGAAACCTATGTTGTCGCCTGGTTCTGCCTTCGGGATTCTTTCGTGGTGCATTTCTAGTGATTTGACTTCTCCTTGTTTGTTGGACGGCATGAAAATGACTATGTCGTTTTCTTTGATGATTCCAGTTTCGACTCTTCCGACAGGAACTGTGCCGACTCCGGTGATGCTGTAGACGTCTTGAATTGGAACGCGCAACGGTTTGTTTGTGGGTTTGGAAGGAACTTCAAAAGTGTCCAAGGCTTCGATGAGCGTTGGTCCTGTGTACCATGGCATCTTTTCGGTCTTCTTGACAAGGTTTTCGCCTGTCCAGCCTGAAGTTGGGACGAATGGGATTTTCTCTATTTTGAAGCCTACCATCTTGAGCATTCTGCTGACTTCGTTCTTGATTTCATTGTATCTTTCTTGGCTGTAGTTTACGGATATGTCGTCCATCTTGTTGACTGCGACGATTAGTTGGCGAACTCCGAGAGTGAATGCGAGGAACGCGTGTTCTCTGGTTTGGCCACCAGGCCCGATGCCTGCTTCGAACTCTCCTCGTCTGGCTGAACAGAATAAGACGGCACCGTCAGCTTGGCTAGCACCAGTAATCATGTTTTTAACGAAGTCTCTGTGTCCCGGCGCGTCGATGACCGTGAAGTAGTATTTCTTTGTTTCGAACTTTAGGAATCGAAGGTCGATTGTTACTCCTCGTTCTCTTTCTTCCTTCAGGTTGTCCAGAACCCATGCGAATTTGAAGCTTTCTTTTCCTGCTAGCTTTGCTTCTTCTTCAAACTGTTTGATTGTTCTTTCGTCTACTGCTCCTGCTAGGTACAGTAAGTGTCCTGTGGTTGTTGATTTTCCGTGGTCTACGTGGCCCATGATCACCAGGTTAAGGTGTGGTTTTCCTGCTTTGCTCATTTCTTCTCCTCCAATTTTTCCTAATTTCCTCTAAATATTGGTGAATTCGTTTACACAACTGTTCAATCAGTTATTTTAAGTTTATCATCTCAGAACGAGCGTTTATTATCCATGTGGCGAGAACCCTTTTGATCTCGTGAAGAACTTAATTACGTTCATTTCTGCTGAATAAGTGTAGCATGCTTCCAGAATTTTCTTTGCTTCTTCCCAGAGTACTCAGTGTCTCTTCCTCTTGATTATGATCATCGAAAATGTCAAAAGACCAAGTAACAACAATGCGGTTTTTGAGAATTCTGGAACCACAGACACATCGTTCTCTGAATAATAAATACTCCATGCATAAGGATTGAACTCGTTGTTCGTGTAGTCTGATATTACTGCATATC
>CAZHZB010000135.1:0-2858 GCA_964537045.1 uncultured Candidatus Bathyarchaeia archaeon
TCCGAAACATTCACCGGCGTATATTTGAAACGACACGTCATCAACAGCCCTTACGTCGGCCACTTTTTTCCTCAGGACTCCGCCCATAACAGGAAAATACTTCTTCAAATGCTCAACCGTCATTAGATTCTGCATCTAGCTTCCTCCGTAGTGAAGGTGACATGCCACAAAATGGTCTTTTTCAACTTCTACTAGCTGTGGTTCAACGTGTAGGCACTTTTCCTGAGTGTAATCACATCTGTCGTAAAAACGACAACCTTTTGGAGGGTCAACGAGGCTTGGAACAATGCCACGTATTGAAATGAACTTTCGCCCAGGTCTTGGAATAGACTCCAACAGTGCTTGAGTGTAGGGATGCAAAGGTTTCTTGTAGAGATCAAACACATTCGCTATTTCTGCAACGTTTCCAGCGTACAAGACTACCACTCTGTCGCAGGTTTCAGCAACAACGCCCAAGTCGTGGGTCACGTACAGAATAGACGTGTGGAACTTCTTCTGAAGATCTTTGATCAACAAAAGTATCTGAGCCTGAACAGTCACGTCAAGACTTGTGGTTGGTTCGTCAGCAATCAACATCATTGGGTTGCAGGCTAGAGACATAGCGATGACAGCCCGCTGAGCCATGCCGCCGCTCAACTCATGCGGATACATATCTATGACTCTTGCAGGGTCGGGAATGTTGAGAGATTTGAGTATCTGCACAATCATTTTTCTAGCTTCAGTCTTCATTCTGTTCTGGAAACGTCTCAACAAAGGAATCTTCATGGAAAGTCTGAGACTGACTGACTTAGGATTGTTTTTCATTTTCTCAAGGAGCGACAAATCCGCCTTGTAAATCATCCTCCTCAGGCCAGACGCCTTCTTCAAGTCTTCTCTGAGCTGAGCGATTGTGTTGTCTACCAGTTCGGCTTTTCTATGATGGAAATACACTTCAGATATCTGGTCTCCTACTGTGTAAACTGGATTCAATGCAGCTCTGGGCTCTTGGAATATCATTGAAACGTATTTTCCTCTTACTCGTGCCATGGTTGCATCATTCAGGCTTAAAATGTCGTACTTCTTGCCTTTTATGTTGATGTCAATCTGTCCTTTCTGCAGCCTCCCAGGAGGAACAAAGATTGACAAGACCGAGAGGGATGTGACACTCTTGCCAGAACCTGTCTCGCCTACCAACCCGAGGATCTCGCCTTTCTTTATCCCGAAGGATACGCCATCTAGGGCTTTGACAACGCCATCATACGTGTAGAAGTTCAGGTATAAGTCTTTTATCTGAACTACGTTTTCTTCTTCCACATCATTTCCTCCGTGAAAGCGGATCGAGAACGTCTCTCAACGCATCGCCCAGTAGGTTCCAGCCCAAAGTGAAAAGCACGATGAACAAGCCTGGATACGCTATTGTCCACCAGTATTTGAGGCCCATGCTCGCGAATCCTACACCGTCATATATCAGTCGTCCCCAGTCCGCGGTTCCGGGTTGTGATCCTAATCCTAGGAAGCTGAGGGCTGCTGCAGTCAGCACTATTGACCCAAAGTCTAGTGAAGCCACAATTATGACAGAGTAAATCGAGTTCGGCAATATGTGTCTACCCATGATTCTAAGATCCGAAGCTCCCGCTGCTCTTGCAGCCTCTATGTAGTCCTCGCCCTTCACTCTCAAGACTTCTCCGCGAATTAGTCGTGTGTAGCCTGGCCAGCCTATCAAGACTATAGAGAGGACTGCAGCGTTGAGAGTTGACCAACCTGATCTGGCAAGTACGGCTACGAATGCCATGGCAAGGATCAGGCCAGGAAAGGCTAGGATAATGTCGGTGAATCGCATCACGACTTCATCAATGAACCCTCCGTAGTATCCCGAAATCATTCCCAGGATGAGACCGATGGCAAGAGTGGCGAGAATTACTTCGAGTCCCAACTGAAAAGCAAATCTTGTTCCCCATACGCAACCATAAAGCAGGTCCACCTGCAATCTTGTGGCTCCAAACAAATGGGCAGGACTAGGCGCGGAAGGTTCGATTCTGAAACCGAGTGCCTGATCTCTGGGGATAAGATAAACATCGGGCGTTCCCGGAACAGTCGGGCAAATGAACGGTGCAAACAGTGCCAAGGCAACGTTGTATGTTATCAGTACTAGACCGGCGACCGAAAGAGGACTCCTCAGAACTCGTTTGAGAATGAATTTTAGCTCTTTAAACGTCGGCTCTATTGCCTTTCTGAAATTCCCGCTCTTCTTCTTTGACTGCATTAAGCTCACCCTAACCGAATTCTTGGATCGATGTAAGCGTACAGTACATCAACTATCAGGTTGGCCAGCACGAAGACCACAGCGGAGAACATTGAATAGGCCGCCACAACTGCCAGGTCAAAGCGCTGTGCCGCGGTCGCTGCCCATGATCCTACGCCTGGGAAAAGGAACACTGTTTCTGTGATTATCAGTCCTGTCATCATTCCGCCCACAAGAAGACCTGAAATCGTCACGACTGGTATCAGAGCGTTTCTTCGTGCATGTTTGTAGATGACCTCGTTTTTGGTCAGTCCTTTTGCTCTTGCGGCAATGATGTACGTCTTTCCCAAAGCCTCAAGCATGCTCGAACGCGTTACCCTCACCAGTACAGCAGTCTGTATGAAAACCAAAACCAAGGTGGGAAGTATCAAATGTATTAATGCGTCGTAGAAATAGTTGAGTCTCCAGTTCAAAAGCGAGTCTACGAGCATCATGCCTGTGTACCTTGTGAACTCACCGTTCTTAAGCATGAGCGCGAGCGCTGTCCCCATTGCTGGACTCAACC
Source organism: uncultured Candidatus Bathyarchaeia archaeon (assembly GCA_964537045.1). Lineage (GTDB taxonomy): Archaea > Thermoproteota > Bathyarchaeia > Bathyarchaeales > Bathycorpusculaceae > DASPPK01. The sequence continues at coordinate 2,787 of CAZHZB010000135.1, forward strand.
TGCCCGGAGTGACCCACCGCAATTGTCCTACAAAGGTTGCCAGAAGAAGGACTCCAAAGAAAAACGACGGCA
>CAZHZB010000136.1:0-2820 GCA_964537045.1 uncultured Candidatus Bathyarchaeia archaeon
ATCTTGCGGACGTAGAAACACGCTTCGACTAGGGCCTGTAGCCATCTAGAACGCACACTGCAAGCGCGGCTGCGATGAGGTCTGCGGTTGTACCAGGGTTCAACAGATTGCCAGACCGTCTGAGTTCATGATCAAACTCCCTCAACTTCTTTCTGCCTGCGGGCGTTTCAGCTCCACCAAGCTCTACGATCTCTCTTGCTTCCAACGACACTTCTCTGGCTTTCTCAATGCTTGCCTTCCTAGCTATGAACGTGTCTGGAACCCGAGCGAGTACTTCCAGAAAAGACTGAACCACTGCTTTGCTTGGGGCCGTATCTTTTTTCAGTCGTTGTAACAGAAAGGGATAAGCAATATCGAATGTTACTTGATAGTTGCTAGTCCATTCTGAACATATCGTGTCGTATTTTTCAGCTATCTTGAAGACCTCATAGAGCGAGATTTTTCGGTCAAGTATCCTTTGCTTAGAGGCAGGATCCGTGACATCTAGATCAGGTGCTTTACCGAGCCCCCCAGGATTAGCTATCTCTATGGCAGAGTAGAGGTTGACAGCATCTTCTGGTGTTGTCGATTCGACAACGACCTTCAAGTTTCTCCTGAAAGAAGTGACTTCAAAGCTTTTTTCTGCCAAGGTCATACCAGCGGCAATTGCCATCGGTGACAGCAAGATAACGGTACCGAGCAGCGTGTTGCCGCCATGTTGCCATGTTGCGATATCCTTGACGCATTCTTTTATTGTACGTCCCAGTTCAAAACTTCGTTTATTTTCGGAAGAATTCAATCCCCGCTTCGCGGCAGACTCGAATGAGGAAGACGCTGCGACGGCAGATGCAAGAAAGTGTTCATAGCGAGTTCTTTCAAAATCGGTAACGATGCTTACATTCCCGGGTTTGTGGGCGCTTGCCTCAAGTAGAATGGCCAGTTCAAGACTCTGAGAAACGTACTTCGCCTTATTTTGTTCTTGGATTCTTGCCATCGTATCGCATACATCGTTATCCTCGAAAAGTTTTATTAACGTTGTGTAAAAAGTTACACAGCTATGGACAATTCGACACAAGAGGTTGAGAGTTTATGACGCCAAAATACGTAGTGAGGGTCATCTTCTTGGCAATGACAGCTATTTGGGTCGCCATGTTAGCTGCGTGTTCCTATGTTCCAGCCTACCCTATTTTCGGAACGCCTGCGGTCATCACTCTCTCAAGCATAGTACTGTCAGGTTTGACAGCGCCCGTACTGGGACTTTATTGGGGGGGAATCGCGGGTTTTGTTTTTGGATGGCTAGTTCCTTACGTAAACCCCCAGACATCCATAGGCTTGCTGACATTTCTGACTCCGACGATGGCCGTTCTGATGAGCAGTCTGGTTCTGTTTGACCGGTGGAAGGAGGCAACACTGCTTCTTGCTTTGAATTTGTTTGTATGGTTTCTGCATCCTTTCGCTTGGTATCAAGCAATGCCCATCATTACCTGGCAGTATTGGGTGGTGTTAGGGTTTATCGTGATACCGCCTGTCAGGAAGTTCATTGTCAAGTCGATCACGAGCCGAGACCCTGCAAAAATCACGATCGCTTTGTGGTGTCTGGCCTGGATCGCGCGAATAGGCGGTGATGTCATAACTGGCAACAATATTGCAGTCTGGACTTTGGGGTGGGGAACTCCCGACATGTACGCTTACTGGGCACCTATGACTATCTACTACGCAATTGCCGAATCGTTGAACTGCGTTGCTGGAGCTTTGATTGGCACGGGGGTACTCTTGGCTCTAAAAAGAACTAATCTCCGTATCCTTGCAATTGACAATTTACGTAGAAAAAAGTAAGCACCTCGGACGCGTCTTCGAATGAGTAGACACCCTGCAAAAGCCAGAGAAGGGGATTTTCTTGAAACAAGGAAAGGACTCATCTTCGATGTCAAAGGATTGGTTCATCCTAAGAACCGAACAGTTGCGTTTCCACGCTATTTTCCTGACAAGAGAGGCGAAAGGAAAAGGAACGGCGTAACCTATGGAAAGGTTTACTCTCTTTCGGAACGATACTCGCTGCTGAAGGAAAAATCCCTGGAATATCTTGTCCACGATCGAGTGTTCGATGAGATTATATGCGAAGTTCCATCAGTCGATGTCAAGAAACGTTATGATCCCGTCGAAAAAGTGGGACGACTAAGAAAGGCAAAGAGGTTGCACTTCCTTGAAGATCAAGCCCTGCGTATGACGGGATTTCTCAAAGAAAAGGCGGACATTCCGTGGAGTTCCATTGGTATCTCTGGCTCTATTCTGACGGGACTTCAGAGTGACAGATCAGACATTGACGCAATTGTCTATGGATCTTCGAATTGCACAAGAGCTAGTTCCGTACTGAAAGAATTACTGAACAGAAATTCACTCTTTAAACGATACAATCTGCAGGATCTAAGGAGATTGTTCGATTTTCGTTCGAAAGACACCGCGGTGAGTTTTGAAGACTTTGTTCGAACTGAATCGAGAAAATCTTTTCAGGGAAAGTTCATGAACACCGACTACTTCATTCGTTTCGTGAAAGACTGGAATGAAATTGACGAGAAGTACGGCGACATTCAGTACAAGAACCTTGGGCAAGCAAGAATCAAAGGCATCATCTCCGAGGATTCGGAATCAATTTTCACTCCGTGCAAATACATGCTCAAGAACACAATAGTCATCGATGGGTTGAAGTCCGTCACCATAACAGAGATTGATTCATTCCGGGGAAGATTCTGTGAACAGGCGAAAACAGGTGAAACCATAGTGGCTCAAGGCAAAGTCGAAAAGGTCACTGATCGAAGAACAAACCGCACGCATTTCAGACTG
>CAZHZB010000137.1:0-2811 GCA_964537045.1 uncultured Candidatus Bathyarchaeia archaeon
AGTCATCGTCGTTGATGATGGCAGCACGGACAAAACAAAAGAAAAACTCGCAAACCTTGTCACGGATTCTGGTGGGTTGAAAGTTTTCAGTTATCGAGAGAACAAGGGAAAACGCCATGCACAGAAGATTGGTTTCGAGGCTTCCAAAGGCGACATAATAGTCATCGCTGACAGTGATTCTTACCCGGTTGATTCTGGATCTGTGAAGGAAATCGTTCAACCATTTCAGAATCCCAAAGTTGGGGGAGTGTGCGGTCACACCGATGTTGGTAACACAGTGAACTGGCTAACCAAGCTGCAGAAGGTCAGATATTGGACCGCCTTCAGCAGATACAAAAGCATTGAAGCCTTAACTGGAGGTGTAGTCTGTCTCAGCGGATGCTTCAGCGCCGTAAGAAAGGCGGCTCTGTTGCCAATCATAGATGAATGGTACAACCAGACTTTCCTTGGGAAACGTTCCTTCTATGGTGACGATAGGAATCTAACAACCCTCCTGCTCAGAAACAATTGGGAGACAGTTTACGTGCCAAAGGCAACGGCAGAAACATATGCTCCAGAAAACTTCAAGAAATTCTGGCGACAGCAAGTACGCTGGACCAAGAGTTATCTACGGGAAACGTACATTGAAGGAAAATTCATTTGGAAAAGACCTTGGATAGCTTTGATCGTATATATCGGAGCTTTCATGACTTTTTCAACTTTCATCGTAGCAATATACACTGTTTACTTGCTGTCCTTTCTTTTCAATACGATACCTTTGACATACGTTGTTGGTATTCTTTTCATTTCGTTAATGTATGCCGTCGACTACAGAATGAACAACAAAGACAATCTATGGGTCTTCTATCCCCTATGGATAGCGGTATACCTTGCGGTGCTGGTCTGGAAATTGCCGGCTGCAATACTGACCATCAAGGATAACGCTTGGAAAACAAGGTGACTTTCATGAACCATCGCAGAATGTCAGCAATTGCTTTGTTTTTGGCATTGATAGTTGTTGTCGCAGTTCTCTATCCACATCTTTTCTATAATAGAACAAAGGTGGTGGAATACTACTACAGTCCAACTATCCCTTCTCAAGAAGAGAAAGTTGTCTGCATCGTTTTTGATGACGGATGGAAAACCCAGCTCGATGCTGTTCCGGTACTTGACAAATACGAGTTCAAGGCTACATTTGCCATAATAACGTCATATGTGGGCACAAAACCCGCGTACATGGATTGGAGTCAGATACAGGAACTTGCCTCTGATCAAAATGACATAGAAAGCCACTCTTACAGTCACATATCACTCAACAAGGTGTCTGAAGACATTTTGCTTCGAGAACTTGAAGAAAGCAAGAAAATGCTTCAAGAACACGGCTACGACTCCGAACTATTTGTATATTCCTTCGGAGATGGATCCGATAATTCCACTGTGAGAGACAGTGTAGCCATGTACTACCTAGCTGCCAGAGGTCTGAACGCAACAGATTATGATCTAGAAACGGGCAACAGATATTTCATAACATCTTACGGGATCGAAAATGACACGTCTATGGATGACTTTATCTCATATGTTCAGGGAGCTGGTGGAGAAGTGATTTCAGTGCTGTACTATCACCAGATTGGCGAAGGAAACGCAAGCACAATTGTTCCTTTGTCTAGATTCGAAGACGAGATGGCTTATTTGAACGCCACTGGATACTCTGTAAAGACTCTTAGAGAACTACTTTTCAAACCTTTACAGGATAATTAGCACGTGCGAAAGCGAACCAAATCTTAAGTGCCGAACAAAGAATAATCGACTCTGAATAGGCAGGGGATTGTACGTGACCGAGTTCTTTACTTCAAAAAGGCCATTGTTTCGGTTGATTTCCAAAGACAATATCGAAGAAATTCACGAAGGTTCGCTAGCAATCCTTGAAAAAGCAGGTGTTAATGTAAAGAGCAATGAAACCATGATCTCTCTCAGAAACGCGGGTTGCGAGGCTGATTCCGATGGAAAAATCATACACATACCTCGTAGCCTAGTGGAGGAGTGCCTCAGCAAGATAGATCCAGTTCTGAGATTGTATGGCCGAGATGGAAAGCATGAACGGATAATCGGCAGCGACAATGTGACTTTCAACCCTGGGTCTAGTGCAGTCTACTTTAGTGACCATAAGACGGGTCAGACGAGACAGCCCGTTTCGAAAGACTTGGTGGACTTAGTTAGACTGGTTGACGCGCTCAAACATATTCACGCTCAGAGCACAGCTATGGTGCCCTCTGAGGTGCCTAACGAAATAAGTGATCTATACCGTCTTTATCTTGTTCTGAAGAATTCAACGAAAGGCATCATTACAGGCGCTTTCACGAAGAATGGACTAGTCGACATGAAACAGATGTTGGAGATTGTTGCGGGCGGAGAAAAGAAACTAGTGAATAAACCAATGGCAATCTTTGACGTGTGCCCATCTTCTCCGCTTGTATGGAGTGAAACGGCATGTCAAAATCTTATTGATTGCGCAAGGTTCAACATTCCAGCTGAAATCATACCAGCGCCGCAGATGGGTGCAACGAGCCCTATAACCCTGGCCGGAACTCTTGTGCAATCTAATGCAGAGTTTCTAAGCGGCGTGGTGATCTCCCAACTCACAAGACCTGGAGCGCCTGTTGTCTACGGAGGTTCACCGACGACCTTTGATATGAAACGTCTTTCATCATGCCTCGGGACAATTGAAAACATGATGGTGGCTTGTGCCTCTGCTCAAGTTGCCAAATATTACAAAGTACCGTCTCACGCGTATCTAGGGCTCAGTGACTCCAAAATGCTTGACTCACAAAGCGG
>CAZHZB010000138.1:0-2801 GCA_964537045.1 uncultured Candidatus Bathyarchaeia archaeon
TCACGTACTGATGAGGATAGATCTTTGTCGCACTTAAGGTGCATCCTTCCTCAATCGCAACATCGTCAGCTATGGTTGAAACAGAATCGATTTTTGTGGGTTTCCGTGAATTTGAAGCAACCTTTACATGACGCCCAACAATGCTTTCTTTTATCTGTGCTTTGTCTCCGATGATAACTCGGTCCATGATTGCGGATTCCTCTATCTCGGCACCGTTGCCAACCTTTGTGTAGTTGTCAATGCAGGAATTGACTATTCTGACGCCGTCACCGATTTCGCAGTGTCTTCCGATGAGAACGGCGCCTTCGACTTCGATCGTTCCCTTCGTGATCTTTCTTATTATTTCCTGTCTTCGTTTCATCGAATCCGAACTTTCCCCCTGAACCCACACTCTCTGTTCTTCGTCTAGCCTTCCACCAAAATCGGTCAACGAAGCGAACTTCCCGTAAAGCATGTCTTTCATGGCTTCAAGATACCGTCTAGGTGTTCCCACGTCGAACCAGCTTCCTTTCAATGTATACCCATAAACCGGTCTTCCAGTGCTTATCAAGTACGGGATGAAGTCGTATCCGAAGTCGAGGCGGTGTCTTTCCTTCATTATCTGTTTGACGCCCTTTTCCTTGAATATCTTCCTTATCTCTGGAGAAACCATGTACAAACCCGTGTTAGCAAGATCTGAAGGCGCCTCTTTCGGTGAAGGCTTTTCGACGAAACGGGAAATGCGCATATCCTTGTCTATGTCAGCTATCCCAAATCCTTCAACATTCTCAACCTCTCTCAAAGCGATAGTCATGACCGCACCCTTCTTTTTATGAAACTCAACGAGGTCTTTCACGTTGACATCGAAAATATTGTCACCTTGCACGGCAAATACAGGGTCTTTGACGTTGTAGTATTCCATGTTTATGCTGGCAGAATCTGCGCTACCGAGATCCTCAACGTTGGGTTGGTATTTTATGTGAACACGTGGTTCGATATTATACCTGGCTGAGAAACCGTAACCAGATTCAAAATAATCGTGCAGATCTCGGTAGTTCGTGTAGCCCTTGACGCCGAAGATGAAATTCTTGATGCCTTGACGAGCCAGAGGCAACAGGGAGAATTCTATGAGAGGTCTATTCAGCAAACGGATGCAGGCCTTGCTCGTTTCAGCCGTGAGCGGCAACAAACGAGTGGCTTTTCCGCCGACTGGTATGATGACTCTCAACCTTTCAGATTCATAGTTGTCACGCAAGTGAAATCACCAATAAACTTTCGTAATCAGTTACTTGCGCGAACCGTATTAAACTTAACTGAGCAAAACGTGGTCGTTTCTCGAATTCATTCTTTCCTCAAATTACATAGTAGATCCAACATCTGTTCTACTTTGCGTTCTTAGCAGAGTTGAAATAGTGAGTCTTATAATGGTCGTCGCGCACTTAGTGAAAACCATACCAGAGGATAATGTCAATCAAGGCTTGAACGATCATGAACAGAATCAACGGCTACTTGCGTCTGATGCGTCCTGTAAACTGCATAATGATGGGTGTTGGTGTACTAGTCGGAGCGATCCTTGCCGATTTTGGTGGTGTGAACCAAGCTTGGATGGGTCTGGTATACGGTTTCATCACCGGATTCATGCTGACCGCCTCCTCAATGGCCATAAACGATTATTATGACCGCGAAATAGATGCCATAAACGAACCCAAACGGCCAATACCAAGTGGTTTGATCAAACCGAAAGAGGCCCTAGCTTTTGCATTCATTCTCAGTGCTATAGGTTTTCTGACAGCCTATTTGACAAACCCAGCTTACCCTCTGTGTCTTGCTACGGCGATAGTTGCCTGGATGATTTTCGTAGGTTACACGACAGTTGGAAAACGAAGCGGGCTACCTGGCAACTTTCTCGTAAGTGCTTGCGTTGCGACACCGTTCGTTTACGGAAGCATAACAATAACCAGCTTGATCAGACTGAACGTGCTACTATTCGCCGCAATGGCGTTCCTTTCAAACACGGGCAGAGAAATAACAAAAGGAATCGTAGACGTTGATGGAGACAAGTCGCAAAACGTCAGAACCTTGGCCGTACGATACGGAAGCAAGAACGCAGCGATTGTAGCAATACTCTTCTATTTAGCCGCCGTGTCCTTGAGCCCATTACCATGGGTTATGGGACTGGTTTCAATCTGGTTCCTCCCTCTCGTGGCCGTTACGGACGTTGGACTTGCAGTATCATCTTTCATGCTCCTCGCTGATCACTCAAGAGAAAAGGCGAGAAAAATCAAGAAAACCGTGTTAGTATGGTTCATCTTTGGGCTGCTAGCATACATAGCTGGAGCAACATGGTGACCTGATGTCTCTCGAAGAGATATTGACGAACGTTCTTTTGATGCTGCTCTGCTACGGTTACATAGGTGTAGTCATCTTTGTTTCGGGCAAGATAGACAAGATTCTGAACATCTCCCAGAAAACGGCGAGGAAGTTCCTTCACGTGATGATCGGCAACTTGCCGTTCATGATTCCATTTTTCTCACTGAAGATTTTTCCAACTTTTGTCGCTGCGCCCTTCATATTGGTCACGTTTCTGGCGACACCCTATTCACCGTTCAAGAGTTTGAACAAGAAACTGAAAGGGTTGTCAGTTATCACAGAGAAAGGACATCAGTGGGGTCTGGTCTTCTATGCCATATCTTACACCTGTTTGGCTTTCCTGTTTGCGCCGCAGCCGTACATAATCGCTGCAGGCATCCTTCCGATGGCTTATGGTGATGCTGCAGCCTCGATAGTGGGCGAGAAGTATGGAAGACACAAGTACAAACTTG
>CAZHZB010000139.1:0-2773 GCA_964537045.1 uncultured Candidatus Bathyarchaeia archaeon
CTAGACATAAACGAAAAAATCCTTGACGTCGTAAACATGGCAGACATCGTTTTCTGGCCAGTCGCCATGGATGTCAAATACAAAGACGTAGAAGCCATGCCTGACAAATACATTGACGTGTGCTTCTTCAACGGTTCCATCCGGAACAGCGAGCAGGAACACATCGCAAAACTGTTGAGGAAGAAAGCCAAGACCTTGGTAGCTTTCGGCTCATGTGCACAAGAAGGATGCATTCCTGGCTTAGCAAACCTACACGACGCCAAAGAAATCTTTGACAAAGTATACTTGAAGAGTAAATCAATCTCCAATCCGAGTAATGTAACTCCACAAACATCGTTCAAATCCAAGGAAGGCGAACTCAAGCTTCCACAGTTCTATGACACAGTAAAAACACTGGACCAAACAGTGGAAGTGGACTACTATCTGCCAGGCTGCCCCCCACCGGTGAAACTGATACTTGCCGCTGTAGAAGCGATAGCGAACAACAAGTTGCCTCCGAAGGGCTCTGTTCTTGCTCCTCTAAGATCCGTTTGCGACGAATGCCCAAGAAAGAAAGAGAACAAGCGCATAAGCAAAATCTATCGCGTTCACGAGAAGGCTCCAGAACCAGAACGCTGTCTTCTTGAACAAGGAATAATATGTATTGGGCCCGCCACTAGAAGCGGTTGCGGAGCGCAATGCTTGAACGTTGACATGCCTTGCACAGGCTGTGGAGGTCCATGTCCGAACTCGCCTGAACAAGGTGCGGCCATGCTGAGCGCTCTGGCCTCAATAATGGGCTTGGAAAACGAGCAAGATCACTACAGTCAAGAAGACGTGGACAAACTCATGGGTCAAATCATAGACCCCGTGGGTACATTCTACATGTACTCCTTGCCGTCTTCAATACTCAGGAGAAAGGTGATGAAAAAATGAAGGAAATAACCATAGATCCGATCACGAGACTAGAAGGTCACGGGAACATCTCGATATTCCTGAACGACGCAGGTGAAGTGGAAAACGCTTACCTGAAGGTTCCTGAACTCAGGGGCTTCGAACAATTCTGTGTGGGCAGAAGAGCAGAACTCATGCCGATTCTTACAACAAGAATCTGCGGAGTCTGCCCCGTTGCACACCACTTTGCGGCAGTGAAAGCCCTAGATGCGGCGTTCAACGTCGAACCACCATCAACAGCAAAGAAGCTCAGAGAACTCATGTATGCAGGGTACATCATTTACGATCATATTCTACATTTCTACTACCTAGGCGGTCCTGACTTCATAGTGGGCCCAGATGCTCCGCCAGAAAAGAGAAACATTCTGGGTGTGATCGAAAAAGCAGGGATGGAAGTTGCCAAGGAAGTCATCAAACACAGAGCATATGGTCAGAAGATAACCGAGATCCTCGGCGGAAAAGCTACTCACCCTGTGTGCGGATTGCCAGGCGGCATATCAAAAGCTCTTAGCGAGGAGAACAGGCAAGAAATAGAAAAGATGGCAGCGTCGTCATTGAACTTTGCGAAACTCACGCTCAACATATTCCATGACATCGTGTTGGGCAACAGCAAGTACGTCGAAATGATCAAGAGTGACGCTTACACGATGAAAACCTACTACATGGGACTGGTTGACGCGAACAACAAGGTCAACTTCTACGACGGCAAAATACGAGTTGTCGATCCAACGGGAAAAGAATTCTTGAAGTTTGAACCCAAGGATTACATAACACAAATTGGTGAACACGTCGAAGAATGGTCATACGCCAAATTCCCGTACCTGAAGAAAGTCGGATGGAAAGGATTGACCTCCGGTCCAGACAGCGGAGTCTACCGAGTCGGTCCGCTAGGAAGACTGAACGCGTCAAACGGAATGGCTACACCGTTGGCTCAAGCTGAATATGAGGAAATGTACAAGACGTTGGGGGGCAAACCAGTCCACGGAACACTTGCTTTCCACTGGGCTAGACTCATCGAACTTCTTTATGCCACCGAACGGGCTCTTGAGCTGGTAAGAGATCCGGAAATCACAAGCACGAACATACGCGCAAAACCAGGCGAACCTGGCGAAGGCGTAGGCGTCGTTGAAGCTGCTAGAGGCACGCTCTATCATCACTACACATTGGACAAGGATGCTTTAGTCAAGGATGTGAACATGATCGTTGCAACGACCAACAACTACCCTGCGATTTGTATGTCTGTCCGTGACGCGGCCAAAGGCATAATTCATGCTGGAAAAGTGGACCAGGGAATGCTGAACAGAGTGGAAATGGCCTTCAGAGCTTACGATCCTTGCTTCGGATGTGCCACACACTTTGCAGTCGGTCAAATGCCCTTGACGGTGCAAGTGTTTGATCAGAATAAGAAACTGATCACAACAATCAGAAGATAAGCACCCTATTCCCCATGCGTTTTTCACGATGAATGGCGATTTCTAGTGTCACCAAGAACCAAAACGAACAGTGTTCAAGCTCTCAAAAATTGGTTCATGAATGCGGAAAGAGTCGTGATTGCAGGAATCGGTAATCCGATACGTATGGATGATTTTGTCGGCGTCAAAATCGTGCAGAGCTTGAAGGCAAGAGTTTCTGAGAAGGTTTTTCTGATTGAATGCGAAACGGTTCCGGAAAACTTCATTCAACAAATAGTTGATTTCAATCCAACGCACATTCTTTTGATAGATGCTGCTCTGCTGGAGCTTGGTCCGGGAGAATGGGAATTGGTTGAACCACAGAAACTGATAGATTCACCAGCGTACTCGACACATATGCTGCCTCTCAGGATGTTCTGCGAGTATCT
>CAZHZB010000140.1:0-2773 GCA_964537045.1 uncultured Candidatus Bathyarchaeia archaeon
GTGGTTATCACGTAGATCCTAATAATCCGTCGGACATAGCATGGGGAATAAACAGTGTTTTGGAAAATGCTGACAAGAAGAAGTGGCTTGGAAAGAACGGTAGAAAGAGAGTTCTGAATGAGTTTACTTGGGACAAGGTCACCGCAAAAACGCTAAGTCTCTACGAACAGATTGAACGCTAAACTTAGGTTTCAGTCAGCCAGCGCGCGCTTTTTAGCGTTCGTAGCATGAAACAAATTTCGCGAAATCTAATAAGCATCCAACAAGCAATCCGTCAATTAAATCGAGGCAAACCGATTGAGCAAGCTGGACATAGCAATTGAAGCTAGAGAACTCGGCAAAGACTTCGGAAGTACCGAAGCCGTCAAGTCTGTTTCATTTACGGTGAACAAAGGTGAGGTTTTCGGGTTTTTCGGACCAAACGGTGCAGGAAAAACAACAACTATTCGCCTGCTTTGCGGTCTCACCAAGCCCACTCGTGGATATGCAACAGTATGCGGACACAACATCATAGCCGACCCAACAGGTGTGAGGCGGCACCTGACGATGACGCTTGAAGAGAGCGTTTTTTACGAGAAAATGAAAGTTGGTGCGTATCTGAAGTTCTTTGCAGGGATGACGGGTCAAACATCCAAGTGTCAGCAACAGAAAATTCAAGAGGTCATCAATGTATGCGAACTGTCTGAATTGCTGAAGAAGCGGATCGCGGTTCTTTCGCACGGTCAGCGACAGAAGATCTCGCTTGCAAGAGCTTTCTTGAGCGATGTGCCGATTATGTTTCTGGATGAACCGTTCCAAGGTATAGACATTGTTCATAGAAGAAGGCTCAGAGATTATTTACGTGAATACATAGGGAAAGGTAACACTGTTTTCTTCACTTCCCACAATTTGATTGAAGCTGAACAAGTCGTGGACCGATTTGCATTCATTGACCGAGGCACAATCCTCAAAATCGGCACGGCCCGTGAGCTGAGAGATCAATATCTGTCGCCAATGTATTCTATCAGAGTTTCGGATCCCGTTAGGGCTCGACAAGTACTTTCCGATAGCATCCCAGTTAACGAGTGTACCTTGAAAGGAGGAGAAGTTTTCGTTTCACTCAGAAACAAAGAAGATGCTTTGAAAATCAGCTCGCTTCTCAGCACAGCTGGAGTGGCCATACTGGAAATGCGGATGGCTGGAACAATGGAGGAAGTTTTCTTAAGAATGCGACCGAACACGGAGGCAAACTAATGACCGATACAAAAGACTCAGCCGCTGAATCATCCGAGGCGCATTCTTGCCGCGGCACATTTTCAATGAATGCACGGAAAAAACTCAGGCTCATCTTCACCATTGCCCTTAGAGACATAACGCAGATACGTGGGTCCGGACTGCCCGTCCTGCTGACCCTTTCTGCTTTACTTCTTTCGCTAATAGGATTTCCATTTTTCATAATCGCGAATGCTGAGGCTGGTTTCGGGGGGGCACTACATTTAGACGGAGCATGGACAGCGATGGGCATAGAAGGTCTGATTGTCGGGGGTGACCCAAATCGCGCTTTCTTATCCTCCATAACTCTCTTGCACCTAATCTATGCGTATTCAATGGGCATTACAATGATCCTTGTTCCAGTCGCATTTTCCATCGCCTACGATCAAGAAACAAAGAAAGGAACCGTGCGGACTCTCACTTGCTATCCAGTCGGTGTCTTTGAGATAACAATTGCCAAACTCACATATGCGGCCATAATGGGCTTTATTTTTGGTGTACCTGTGTTCTTGCTGCCGATTCTAGGGCTGGGGAAACCCATTGGTGACCTCTTTGCCATTTTCCTAGTGCCATATTTCATGTCCCTGTTGATAGTGGCGGTTGGAGCCTTTGTCGCAAACTCCATAACTTTTGCAACTAAGAAGATGTATATTCGGCCTACTCTATTGGCAAATCTCTTAGTGGTCTTCTCTTTTTTCACCACATCAACAGTTCTTAGCCTCCTAAGTTATCTGCTAAGCTATGCGTCTCCGTTCTTTCAAGCTGTAGGCAGACTGACTCCGCTTTCGCTGTTTCACCAAGGACGTTTGCTATTGACATATGTTTTCGGCGGATCTGAATCACCAATCTGGTTAGTCTTTTTGCTGCCAATTGCTCTCTTAGTTTTGGGCACATGGCTCTCTTTGAGGCTATGGCCAGACATATATGAGAGGGAGTAAACGCTGAGAATAGATTAGGTCTTGTCCGGGAGCGCGGGCCTTTTTTGATGTTGGCATATTTGGATCCAAATATCCATGATACATTGAAACCTAGGAGGGGTAGGTTCCCCAACCAGATAAGACTTCCCAACCCACCAAAATACATCCTTTACAAAGATGGCTACTGCTCTTTTCAGCAAAATAGACACGAATTGAGGCTGAAAATAATGGTGCTCCGGCCGGGATTCGAACCCGGGTCCGCGACTTTCTCCCTGTTTTCGAAGAGTCGAGAGGCCGCTATACTTGACCGGACTATACTACCGGAGCACTGGACTAGACTACTTGCGTTTGCAGTATATTTTCATTCCGTCACGTTCAGCACGTATCCGAACAAAACGCGGTTCGTCGAGAATGCTACTGACGGCTTTTCATTCATAGTAGTTTCTTGATAATCGGTATCAAGTCTGCCGGTGAATCACTTATGTAGTCGGCTCCCGCACGAACTAGTTCGTCTTTTGATGCCAATCCGCCCAGCACGCCTATAGCCACGGTTTTGAGGGCGTGAGCCACTTTTATGTCTGAGACGCTGTCACCTACAACTATCG
>CAZHZB010000141.1:0-2768 GCA_964537045.1 uncultured Candidatus Bathyarchaeia archaeon
TGAGAGGATAAACCTCTTTGAGTATCTTGGTCACGACGTAGTTTAGTTCCCCGTCTACTTCCTCCGGAGGCAGAGGCTTCAGGATATCTACGAGTTCCCGCAAGACTTTCTCATATTTTTTCCTATTCTCGAGTTTTATATAGGGCATGAACTTCAAATCTCCGCTAGTTCTTCTAAGAGCCAGTAGGGCCCTTATTAATCGCTACTGTCTTCTGGGCGTCGTGTCGTGCTTCTAAAAATGTATTAACGCCTGACCACAATTGTTAGAGACGGAGTTCCAACATGACAGTGAGCTCTAAGCGTCTGTTTGGTACGAATGGCATCCGTGGAATCGTTAACAAGGAGTTGACGCCGCAGATGGCGACCAGAGCTGGTGCGGCTGTTGGAACTTTCTTCAAACGCGAGAACCTTTTGGTTGGTCATGATGCTAGAACGAGTGGTCCTTTACTGGCGCGCGCGGTGATTGCAGGTCTGAATTCAACAGGATGTAACGTGCTTTTCGCGGGAATGGTGCCTACTCCTGCACTACAGTACTGGGTAAGGCAGCACAAGGTCGCCGGCGGCGTCATGATAACTGCATCACATAATCCCGCTGAGTATAATGGTATCAAAGTGATCTGGAAGGATGGCATCGAACTATCCCGTGAGCAGGAAATCGAGATTGAAAACGCGTATTTTGCTAATCAAATGGACTTCGCAGAATGGAATGCCCTAGGAGAAACGTACGAGCTAGAAGAAATGTTCGAGGAATACATCTCTGCGATAAAGAAACACGTGAATGTTGCTGCAATAAGAAAGAAGCATTATCATGTTGTAATTGATGCAGCTAACAGTGTGGGCAGCCTAACTGGGCCACGATTGCTCCACGAACTCGGCTGCAAGGTAACTGAAATCAACGCAAAGATGGACGGGACATTCCCCGGAAGACTTCCCGAGCCAAGACCTGAAAATCTTGGCGGTTTGTCTTTGATGGTGAAAGCGACTAGTGCAGATTTGGGCGTTGCGTTTGACTCTGACGCTGACCGGGCGATATTTGCGGATGAAAATGGCGAAATCGTGGCGGGAGACAGGAGCTTCGCCTTGACTGAAAAGTACTTTCTGATCGACAATCCAGGCGAGAAGATTGTCACGTCAATCAGCTCGTCAACCATGATCAAAGACGTAGCCGACGAATACCATGGAGAGGTCGTGTGGACCAAGATTGGAAGCGTTACCGTCTCACAAACCATGAAGAAACTGAAAGCCAAACTGGGCGGGGAAGAATACGGTGGAATCTTTTACGGTCCGCATCAACCAGTTAGAGACGCGGCGATGGCGACCGCGCTCATTTTGGACATAATGGCCAAGACTGGCGAGAAACTGTCAACGTTGCTTAGCGAACTTCCACAATACTTCATCGGCAAAGGACGGATAGAATGTCCAGAAAAGTTCAAACAGAGGATTTTGCAGAAACTGATTGAACAGTCCAGAGGGTTGAATGTAAGCACTCTCGACGGAATCAAGATATGGTTCAAAGACAAAAGCGCCATTCTAGTGAGACCGAGTGGAACTGAACCAGTTTATCGATTGTACGCTGAAGCCAAAACGGCCAGAAAGGCAACGCAACTGATCAATGAATACAGTTCACTGGTCAAGAAGATAATTGAATCGCTCAAAACCTGAAGAATAGTGGCTCAGAAAAGGTCAACGTCTGGAAAGACTACTTAATCTTGTCCAGATTCTCTTCGATATTTTTTGGATTCATTGCCATGATTTCCTCAAAATACGGCAGATGCTTTGAAGGTTTCTTCCAAATGAACACTTTCTTGCCCAAGCAGTGGGCGACTCCCATTTCGAGAAAAGTGTTCCCTCCAACGTAGCCTCTGTTTCTCGGTTTGTCAAAATTCAACACTAGAACGGCATCGCTTATCCTGATTTTTTCAAAGTGTTCGTCCATGAGCTGCTTCTTTACGTCGAGCAATTCTTGAGTGAGGTTGTTCTTGCGCATCGCGTAGTATTCGCAAACATCAATTGTCTTCTTGTTTACTCTGACGTGTTGAGGATACAAGAGAACTTCGAATCCTTTCTTCTCGAGTTCTTCCTTGATTTCTTGCGCGCGCCTTGCAAATTGTGCTGATGAACATATCGCAACTCGCATGGTTAATCACTGATGAAGCTCTACTCTAGGTCCCGCTTACTTTCTAGCTTTTCGTTCAGTTTCAGCAAATTGTGGATTGCAGACTCTTCCCTGCATTGTCCCGTTCTATCCAAGTAGAAAGCAAGTATGCCCAATCTCTTCGGAACTTCAAAGTCAAAATAGCGATCATCGCCCACGTGAGCCATTTCCTGCGGAGCGATATCGCAGATTCTGCACACTCCGCTGTAAAGACTTGCTGCGTCCTTGATGAGTCTGAAATCTGAAGTTGAAGAAAAGACGCGATCAAAATAGTGGGTGATATGTGTTTCTTCAAGTTCTAGATCGACGAATTCCCTTTGAGCATTCGAGATTACTATCAGTCTGAACCCTTTGCTCTTTAGATTTTCTAAGACTCTGTGTACTTCAGGGAATATCTTGATTCTGTATTTGTAACTTTTCAAGACTTCGCTCGGAGAAATGTCCAAGCCGAACTTCTTTATCCAATAATCAAGACTGTACCATTCAAGTTTTCCTCTGCCTACTTTGTCATATTCGCTTTTCACTTCTTTCTTTGCATCCTCTAAAGAAATGCGCTTCTCGAGGGCGTACACACGGGGGATTCCTTCCAGCCACACAGAATCTGCAAAGGAAG
>CAZHZB010000142.1:0-2710 GCA_964537045.1 uncultured Candidatus Bathyarchaeia archaeon
ACATGAATCTCACATCGGCGGAAGCGGAACTCAAAGTTGCCTCCTTTGGCGGTCAAAACGTTTGGGATACTGGATTCACCCTGACTTTAGCTCACACTATGGGCGCCTCGCCGTCTCGGATATGGTGCGAAATGATTAGAGATTTCTTCTTCTGGCATCTTAGCACGTATGATGGACGAACTGGGCCCCCCTTCACGATTAACTTGGTTAGCATCGATTACTCGACTTATCTTAATTACTTCAGAGACTTCAAGTTGCCATTGTTTGAAATCAGTTGGCTTGCTGATTTCGCTGACGCCGACAACTTTATGCGCCCGTACATGCACAGCAACGGAGACTTCTCATCCCTACAGAACTACACTTTGACTAACGGCTGGAGCAACACACGTGGAGGAAACTACCCAAGCTTAGACAAAGATGAACTGATCGATCTGGCTCTTGTCACGCCGGATGGACCTGAAAGAGCGAAAATGTACGCAGACTTGGAGAACATTTACATTAACGATTGTCCAAGCTTTCCGATTGATCAACTCTACATTCGCAGATGGTGTCAATACTGGGTTAAAGGATGGTACTATAATCCATTTTATCTTGGCGGCTATTATTATTATAATTCTGGCGACTATTATTATACCATGTGGAAGACTGACGACTGCTGGTTCGACGTAAACGGCCCAACAGTGGGCGTCTCGGACGGTATCGTCAACATGAGAGACATTCAATATTTGATCATTCACTTCAACGCCAAACCGCCAGTTCCAGGAAAACCAGACCCCAAGTGGGTGGGAGTCTACGGGGGAAACGGTGCCGTTGACCCCTCAGGCGATCGGACCTGCAATATGAGAGACATACAGGGCGCTATCCTGCACTTTAACCACAAGCAAAACACAAGCACGCCATAGACACATGGAAAACAGTTCTGCGGAATCCGATGTGCGCGCACTATCAGTTTCGTGATAGACGCTTCAAAAAGCCTTAATAAGCTAGCAGCCATAAACCAAAAAAGGTGGAATCATGCCAGAAAACAAGTTCTTCAGCAAGATTCTGGTTCCTGTTGACGGTTCGCCTTCTTCAGCAGTTGCTCAGGAGCTGGCGGCATCCATTTCCAAACAATTCGGTTCGCAAGTCGCGGTCATGCATGTCATATCCCATGAATTGATGAACCCTGCCATGCAGGATTTGACTCTTGGTGGAGCAGATGTGGATATTCTCTCTGCTGGCATAACTCGAGGAGACTATACGATACCGACACAGCTGCCAAAACAGCCTTCAGCTTCAGCGCCTAAAAAGATGATAAATGAGATTACAAGCATCTATCGCGAAATGGGCGAGCAAATCCTCAAGAATGCCGTTGCCCTTTTCAAAGACGAAGGGATATCGGTGGAAGAGAAGCTTGTTGCAGACAACGATCCTGCTCAGGCTATTAGCAAAGAAGCTGACATGGAGAGCTACGACCTGATTGTCATGGGGCGAAGCTCAGGAAAGGAGGAAAAAAAGGCGCACTTGGGAAGACTAGCTTCGAAGGTTGCAAAACATGCAAAGATACCTGTTCTGATCGCAGCAAACAGAAGAACACTCTCGCGAATGCTGGTTCCTGTTGACGGTTCACAAGCATCGAAGAGAGCTGCTGAACATGCTGGAATCATGGCTTCCAAGACTGGAGCCAAAGTGACACTGCTGTATGTGCAGGAATCTAGCTTGTTCAGAATGAGACCCAAGCTGTCTGAGGAGATTGGGAGACAAGTGCTGTCCAGCGTTGCCGATCAATTCAAAAACGTGAAACTGGAGCAACGGTTGGAGTCAGGTCACCCGGGCAAGATCATCACTCATTTAGCTGACGTTGAAGATTATGACATCATAGTGATGGGCAGCCACGGTCACGGCGGTGCTAGACAAATGCTGCTGGGCAGCGTGACGGATCATGTTCTCCATTACGCAGATCAAGCAGTTCTCATCGTGAAGTAGCTGGATTTGGAATTTGATGACCTCAGAAATGCTCATCAATCGTATCTAGGATGAAAGCTCATTTTCTACGTCGTTATTCCATATAACTCAAGCAACTGTTGAGCATTCAAGAAGCCAAGATCGAGTGCGATATGAACTCCTACGAGTTGTTGAGATAAAAAAGCTACTTGAGACAAAGAAAGAGTGGAGTTTGTTGTTTGGGAGTTCAAGTTTTCTTGTGAAAATCTTCAAATCTTTCGTTTGCCTTGCTCCAGTTGACTATGCTCCAGAATGCTTCTATGTATTTGGCTCTGTCATTCTTGTAGTCGACGTAGTATGCGTGTTCGAAAACATCCAGGACCATTAGGATGTGGAAGCCTGGGTAGACATTGGTATTGTGTTTCTCAATCTGCATTATCATCGGTCTTTTGGTCTGTTTGCAGATGGTTAGTGCAGCCCATCCTGAGCCTTCAACACTGGAGGCTGCTTGTGAGAATTCTTTCTTGAATCTGTCGAAGTTTCCGAACTCCTTGTCTATTGCTTCACCGAGGGCCCCGGTGGGTTTGCCACCTGCCTTCTTTGGTGGTGCCAGATTGTTCCAGAATAGTGAGTGCAGCAGGTTTCCGCCAATGTTGAACGACAATTCTTTCAGAGTGGATTTGACGTCCAAGTCAGTTCCTTCTTTTCGGGCCTTGTCGAGTCTTTGAAGTATTGCGTTTGCACCGTTAACGTATGCTTGGTGGTGCTTGTCATGGTGTATAGTCAG
>CAZHZB010000143.1:0-2680 GCA_964537045.1 uncultured Candidatus Bathyarchaeia archaeon
GAGCACATTGTGCAGTGCAAAACTAACGTTCAGACAGTGTCAAAAGAATGAATATGATGAAGATGAGCAAGCTTATGCTTCTTTGACGAGCAGTTTCATTTCGCTGACGAAGCTCGCCGGGCTGCGAGGCTTCTCAATTTGGAGTTTGCGTACGGAGCCATAGCTTGCCCATATGTCTTCCAGAATCTTCTTTTCTATGATGAAAGCTCCGGATTTCAGGAAGTCTTCAAGACCTGTCGCAAACAGCTCTAGTTTGTCGCCAAGTTCGTTTCGCTTTATTGAATAGTTCCGTTCCAAGTGCTTGTAAATCAGATGAGTGGCTTCTTTTCCGAATATTTGAGTAAGCACTCGGTCTATGACGTTTGAGATTCTGTCGTCTTTTGCCTCCACTCGTTGCGTTAGAGCTACCATTGTACTTCCCGTTCCTATCTTGTCTATTACGACTTAATAAGTATTCTCGTACATCTGTATGACACATCTACATGAAAACCACGGTGAAAAGCCTACAAAGAGAAGTCTGTAAGATTCAACTGTTGAACTCTTTTCGGAACCATTTTCCTTTCAGAACGCTCCTCCGAAAATATCAGCCGTCCATAAACGCCATCATACCCCGGAATGACCTTTGCCTTGCACTCACGCACCTTTAACACAGCATCCGCAATTTCTTCTCCTGCGATCGCACTCAACTCATCTCTTCCAGCATCCATCAGGACAGCATACTCATTTCCGAACCTTGCCACGAGTGAATTGTAAACGCTCCAAACCTTCTGAGTCGATGGAGAATCCAAACCTAAAACCGTTGCTATGATTTCGGAAAGGGGAAGCAGACGCATGAAACCGATTGCTCCTTTGGGGCTAAATCCTTCCGGGCGATCAGCCAACTCCTCAACCCTCTGTTCAACGCCCTTTGTTAGCTTCTTACGGCAAACCGGACATATGTTTGCAAACTTGATAGCGTCCTTCGGACAAAGAGACACATTACAGTCTCTATGTCCCGTCCAATGATATTTCCCATAGGCTGGGTCGGTTTCTATCGTGAACCTGAACCGAGCAGCATCCTTCAGCCTGATAGTCTCGGTAATCTGCTCATAGCTCATCTTGTCCAACTCAAAAACGTTGGACTCTCGGCCTATGCGCCAAGGCCAGAAGCTGTGGCTGTCACTGTTGGACACTAGTGCAAACCTGTCAAGCTTGCTGAGACGCCAGTTCATAGGTGGATCTGACGAGAGCCCCGTTTCAAGAGCGTGAATGTGCTTCGTCATGTCCTCGTAGCATTCTTCAATACTGTCGAAACCGCTGAATGCGCCGAAGATGCTAAACCAAGGTGTCCATGCATGTGCAGGAAAAACCATGTTAGCAGATGATGCTTCCATGACCTCTTCAACCAACGCTGAAGCTGAGACACTGAGGGTGGGTCTACCATCTGTCTGCAAGTCACCGTATTTTGACAACCTGTCATTGATTTGAGCAGCAGCTTCAAGACTGGGCGAGAGGATCACATGATGAACCTTCTTCACATCATTCATATGAGAAAAAATTGTGCAAACTTCCGTAGTCACCATGAAACGCACAGTAGGCGATTTGCCGTCCTTGAGTTTGTAAAGCTGCGTATCCGAGTCTGGAACGAGGTTCTGGCTCAGGTCGTCAAACCATTTCGGGTGAGTGAAATCCCCCGTTCCGACAACATCTAAGCCCTTGATTTTGGCAAATCGAGCTATCTCCTCTACACACATTCTTTCACTCGTCGCTCGACTGTAAGGACCATGTATGTGCAGATCAGCAATTACTCTCAAGTCCCACCGCCGTCCCTTTTTTCAATGAATTTCTCAACATATTTCTCCCAGTCCAGTTTGAACATGACTACAAGAACAAGAATCAGCAACCCGACCGCGAGCACGATTCCAATGATCGCAGAGATCCAGTCACCTTCAACTCCAAACAAGTTGCGGATGGCTTCTATCGAGTAGCGGCCACCATAGACGATCATCAGATTCATACAGAACTTGCCGATTACAGCGGGTACAAAGGCTCGGACAACATTGTAACGCACAACGCCGAGAGGTATAAAAAGCAAATCGTCCGGCAGCGGAGTCAAAGCAAACAGAAAAATAACAAGCGATCCGTGTTTGTCGAAAAGCTTCACCAAAACATCCATCTTCCTTTTCATCTTAGCCCCAATGACTCTTCTCCCGCCGAAGCCGACGACATATCCAGAGAACTCGCCCAAAGACGCACCCAACCCAGCCGCAACCGCTACCCAAACAGGTTCAAAGGCCCATTGTCCATTGATCTTCAGACCACCGATAGTGAAAATCACTACTGTGTAGGGAACCGGAACAAAAAGTGAAAGAGCACCTATCAGACTAATCGCAAACACGCCCAAATACCCATACTGCAACGCAAGCATCTGCATCCAGTCGGCCAATTCCTGAATCTGCACTTTCGAACCCTTCTCTTCGTCAGTCTGATGATTACAGTCATAGATGTAGTGGATCACATCAAATTTAAATTAGAGCCAAGGTTATAGAATGCATAAATGCCTTGGGGAAAAACCAGTTGAAATCAAAGAGAGAACCCATCTGGATAGCGCGAGAATTGTCAAAGTGTAGCGGGTGCAGAAAATGCGAAATTGCATGCTCGCTCTCTCATGAGAACCGCATTTGGCCAACGGCCTCAAGGA
>CAZHZB010000144.1:0-2676 GCA_964537045.1 uncultured Candidatus Bathyarchaeia archaeon
GCACTTAAGATTTTCCGAGATACTGCAATGCCTAGCCGTCGCCGAGTTCTTAGGAAGCATCATTTTTCTGCAAGATCCCAGGCTGATTGACTGGAAAGCAGCTTATCATTTAAGAACAGACAGCTTCTCAATCTTGTCTTTTACATTGCCGAGAAACTGCCCCGCAGGCGCGCCGTCGATGATACGGTGGTCGTAAGCTAGACTCAACATCATTACTGATCGGGCCTCAATTCTGCCGTCTATTGGTACTGCCCTCTGAGCCACTCTTCCAACGGCTAGTATGGCCGCTTCAGGTGGGTTGATAATTGGAATGAAAAAGTCGACTCCGAACATGCCGAGGTTGGTCACCGTAAACGTCCCACCTTCAACGTCCTCCTTCGACAGCTTCGTTTCTCGGGCCTTTTCTGACAGCTCAACGATCTTTGCGTCTATCTCCTTCAGCGTCTTCTTGTCCGCGTCGTGCACGACTGGAACGACTAATCCTTTTTCTGTGGCTACCGCAACTCCAACGTTTATGTCTTCAAAAATCTTCACGTTATCGCCATCAAGCGTTGAGTTTATCATGCTCACTTCTTTCAGAGCGCCTGCGACGGCCTTAACGATCATGGCGGTGTAAGAGACTTTGAGTTGCTCACGAAGTTCGGAGGCTTCAGTGACGTCTACCTCCATGACTATCGTGCTGTGCGGTGCCGTCCTGAAACTGGCTGCAAGTCGTTCGGCAGACGTTTTCCTGAAACCACTCAGTGGGATGATCTCCTTTACTTTCCGAGAGTCACGAGAACTCGTTTCGATCAGCTTTCTAACATCCTGCTCGTCTATTCTTCCCTCAGGCCCGCTTCCCCTCAGTGTTGACAAATCGATTCGATTGTCCCGAGCCAGACGCCTGGCGGCTGGAGACGCCAACACCCGTTTTTCTTCTTCTACAGCAGTCGAAGTAACGTCTACCTTTGATGACACCTCGGATATTTGCTCATCTAGAGCCGTGATTACAGCCAGAACCGTGCTAACCGGCACGTCGACTCCGGCCTCAATGAGTATCTTGCGTAATACACCCGAAGCTGGTGCTTCAAGATCGTACGTAGCTTTGTCTGAGACTACTTCGACGATCGGTTCTCCTTTCTCAACAGCGTCGCCTTCTTTTTTGTACCATTTTCCAACTGTTCCTTCTTTCATCGCCACGCTTAAGCGTGGCATCAAAACATCAGTAGCCATTCAAACCACCTCTTTCACTGCTTTGACTATTGATTTCTCGTTAGGGATTACGAACTGTTCCAATGTAGGACTGAAAGGAATTGGCGTGTCAGCTCCGGTGACGCGCTTTATCGGAGCGTCAAGATAGTCTATCGCCTCTTCGGCAACAACAGCGGCTATCTCCGCACTTACGCCCGTCGTCTTGCAGTCCTCGCTGACAACGACGACTCTTCCAGTCTTTTTCACAGACTTCACAATTGTGGTCTTGTCGAGAGGCGTTAATGTTCGGAGATCAACGACCTCGACGTTAATTCCGTCTTGCGCCAGCGTTTGTGCAGCTGCAAGCGCTTTGTGAACCATGTACAACGTAGCGACAACGGTCACGTCCGTACCTTCTCGTTTGATGTCTGCTACGCCAAAAGGAACGAGATAGTCGTCTTCCGGGACTTCACCTTTGATAGAATAGAGCAGTTTATGCTCACAGAAAAACACGGGGTTTTCCCCTCGAAGCGCAGACTTCAAAAGTCCCTTAGCGTCTTTCGGAGTGGATGGCACGGCCACGTACAAGCCTGGAACATGCATGAACCAAGCTTCCAGACTCTGCGAATGATGAGAAGCAATGTTGACGCCGGCGCCGAAAGGCGTCCTGACAACCATGGGACATTTTGCTTGTCCACCAAACATGTATCGGATTTTGGCAGCTTGGTTCGCGATCTGATCCATTGCCAAGGCAGTCAGGTCCCCGAACATGATCTCGGCTACGGGTCGCATGCCGGTTATTGCGGATCCCACCGCTGTGCCTACTATTGTTGATTCCGAGATGGGCGTGTCTCTGACTCTTTCGTCTCCAAACTCTTCTGCCAAACCTTCGGTAACCTTGAAAGCCCCACCCCAATGTCGTCCGATGTCTTCGCCCAACAGAAAAACTGAGGGGTCTCTACTCATTTCTTCCCTCAAAGCCTCGCGAAGTGCCTCTCTATAAGTGATCTGCCTCACAAATCTGTCCTCCCTTCAACCATACACGTCTTCAAGCGCTTCCTCAGGAGCCGGATACGCGCTTTCCAGAGCGAATTTTACAGATGCTTCAATTTTCGCTGTAGCCTCTTTTTCTATGGTGTTGATTTCTTCGTTGCTTAGAATGTGGTCATTCAGCAATTTCTGCTTAAGCGTCTTGATCGGGTCCCTGTCCAGCCATCCCTGAACCTCTTCCTTGGCGCGGTATTTCGCAGGATCGACTCGTGAATGCCCCTTGTGTCTATACGTTTTGCATTCAATCAAGGTTGGCCCTTTCCCGCTCCTGGCTCTTTCAACCGCAGCGCAAGACGCTCCATAAACAGTCAGCACGTCATTTCCATCAACTGCGCAACCAGGCATTCCATAGGCAGCCGCGCGATCTGCAATGTTGGCTACTTTCATTATTCTAGACTGTCGCGTACCCATCGCGTACAGGTTGTTTTCGCACACGAAGATCACAGGCAAATCCCA
>CAZHZB010000145.1:0-2673 GCA_964537045.1 uncultured Candidatus Bathyarchaeia archaeon
ATTGTCTTACAAATGTGTCTCACTTGGCGCCGAGCAGAACCTGCTCCAAGAACATGTTTTCCGGAACAGCTCCCACGAATTCGACTTTCTCATTCACCACTATTTTCGGTACCCCCATGATTCCGTACTTGATGGCCAGCTGCGGAAACTCGTTAGCGTCTATGGCATCTGCGCGTATCAAGTCGTTTTCGAGGGCAAACATGTGAGCCATGCTTGCTGCGGCGGGACAGTGCGGGCAGGTCAATGTTACAAAAACCTGAATGTGAACTGGAGTCGTTATGGATTTAATTTTCGCCTTCGTTTCTTCTGACAGTGCCGTCTTCCCCTGCGAAACTATTGCTAGTCCTGACATCAGAGTCTGGAACTCGTAACCGTATGGTAGTCCATAGAATCTAATTCCGTAGTCTTTCGCGCCTAGGAGAACAATCGCTGGAACTTTGTCGACTCCATACTGCTTGGCGAGTTCGGCGTCTGCGACGAAATCGTGAACTTCAGCCTGTATCTTGTCGTTCAAGGCAGCAAGTTCGTACACTAGCTGCTTTGTCTGGACACAATATTGGCATTCTAGTTCTTGTGTGAACATTATCAGCCTGACGGGGTTGATGAGGTTTTCAGCGAGTTGACTCTTTATGTGTTCCTTATGTTCTTCGGCTATTAGGCTCATTTTTCTTTCACCATCCTTACCGAGATCAGTCTTTGAGTTTTTCCAGAATCAAGGCAGGACAGATTTTCTTCACACCTTCTATTGTGGAAATTCTCTCTGATATTAGTTTATTGAGTTCCTTCCCGTTCTTGGCCCAGACTTCGAGCATTATCATATGATCGCCGCTGGAGGTTGCTACACATC
The DNA here is from genome assembly GCA_964537045.1 of uncultured Candidatus Bathyarchaeia archaeon. GTDB lineage: Archaea > Thermoproteota > Bathyarchaeia > Bathyarchaeales > Bathycorpusculaceae > DASPPK01. The sequence continues at coordinate 848 of CAZHZB010000145.1, forward strand.
TCACGTCCTTGAGATCGCATAAAAGTTGCGCGATTTCAAGCATTTTGTCGGATTCGACGTCGATTCCTACTATCGCAACAGTGCTCAAACCTAGTTTGGTGTGATCGACTTTGACCGTGAATTTCTTGATCACACCTCTTGACAGCAGCGTTGACACCCGTTTACGGACTGCTGATTCGCTGACCTCAAGTTCCTCAGCCATCTCCGTATATGACTTTCTTCCATCCTCTTCAAGCATTTCAATTATTCTCGCGTCAGTTTCATCCAATGTTGACATTCTAACATTCCCGCTTTCCGCACAATTCGGTGCGCTTTTCGTCCTACTTGTGACGAAAACTATATAGGAAGGCGCGAAATATAAAAATCTTGCGTCAAGAAACAATGTGAAATGAAGGCGAAAGACATTGGCAAAACTCCATGCTAAGGCGAAACTGATTGAGAACTTCAGAATAGACGTTGACGACCGAAGAACACACGCACTTCCCCTCGACTTGTCTCCACCCGATGGGACAGACATGGGTCCATCAGCCCTCGAGCTCTGCGTGATGAGTTTGGCAGGCTGCTATGCAACCATTTTCGTTCTCACTGCACAGAAAATGCGGTTCACCCTGAAGAACTTGGAAGTCAAAGTCGATGCGGTCAAATCTGAACAAGTTGGAACCATAACTGAAGCCAACGTAGACGTTCTTGTCGAAGCAGACATACCGAAAGACAGAATCCAGAGAGCCCACGAACTAACGGTGAAAGGATGCCCTGTTGGAATACTCTTCGAAAGAGCAGGCGTGAACATAAAGTACAATATACACGCCGGAAAAGAATAGCTCCCTTCTTGTTCTCTTTTTGTTTTTCCGCTGAGTTCGGCCATTTCGTGAACCTTTGAACTAGCTTGGGAACGGACAGTTCTGTGTTGGACATCCACCAGAGTACTCTTGGTCAAGAGTGATGAATTTTCCTTTTTCAGTTTTTATTTCGCCAATGTACAGCACTTGCTCGGGTTTGCTTCCGTACCTAAAAACGGTGACGCCTTTGCACTTCAGTTTCCATGCCATGTCATAGATTTTCCTCACATCCTCAACAGTTGCATCATTAGGCAAGTTGACTGTCTTTGAAACGGCATTGTCAGTGTACTTCTGGTAGGCAGCCTGCATTCTCACATGCCATTCTGAATTTATGTCGAGAGCTGTCACAAACAACTTCTTCACATCATCAGGCACATCTGCGATTTTTTGAACGCTGCCCGTCCTCGCTATCTCTTCAAGCAACTGGGCGCTGTAGAAGCCTCTTTCTTTGGCGATCATTTCGAAAAGCGGGTTGGTCTCAAACAGTCTTGTTCCGCTGAGGACATTTCTGATGAAAGAGATGGCAAAGATAGGTTCAATACCGGATGAACAGCCTGCTATTATGCTTATGGTTCCTGTCGGAGCTATGGTTGTGACCGTGGCGTTTCTCATAGCAGGATACTTGCTTTCCCAGATGCTTCCTTTGAAGTTGGCGAACGATCCTCTCTCTTCGCCAAGCTCAACCGATCGTTTGTGTCCCTCTTCCTCGATGAACTTCATGATCTTCTCGCCCGTCTGTAGAGCTTGTTCGGAATCGTAGGGAATTCCAAGTTTAATCAGCATGTCAGCGAAACCCATGACTCCCAAACCGATCTTCCTGTTCGCTCTCGTTATCTGGTCAGTCTCTTTCAAAGGGTAATTGTTCGCTTCCACAACGTTGTCCAGAAAATGAACACCGTTTCGCACAGTTGTCTTCAGTTTTTCCCAGTCTATCTTTCCGTTTTCCACCATTCGCGCAAGGTTGACGGAGCCCAAGTTGCATGATTC
>CAZHZB010000146.1:0-2631 GCA_964537045.1 uncultured Candidatus Bathyarchaeia archaeon
GCAACTCTAGCTACGGGTTTGTACCCGACGTGAGCGACCAGTTTGGGGAAGGTCAAACAGACATGTCCCAGCTTGCGTTTCCGCAGAGCTTCTCGCAGTTGAGAGGAACTGTAGGACTCTTCATTGCGCGTGACGATGCCGATTCTCAAAAAAGTGAGCCTCCTGTGTTTGGAATCTGTTGAAAATGCGTTTCGCCGCGTTCTTAAAGCTTCTGCACTTTCCTGAGACTCAGAATTTGTGGATGTGCGGAACTAGTTGTTCTGCGTTCCGGATTCTTTCAGACAGTTTTAGGTCCAAGTAAGCGCCATGCGTATTGAAATACGGAGGGCCCTTTCTCGAAAACAGCGTCAGTACTTTGCCATCGTGGTCAATCTTGAAGCCCTCGCTACAGGATTCGTGGCTTCTAATGAGGGCGTGAACTTTGAACGCGTTTAAGACCTTTAAAGTGACATCTTTGCCGAAAAGTTTCCCAGCGCCTCTGGATGACGGGCACGTTCCCTCAATGGAGTCGGAAGGGTCGCTCCATAGAATATCTTGAAGAACCTCAGTTCTAGGATGGTTCTTGTGGGCGTAAGCTAGGTCGTCAATTGTAAGCGCTTGCTCTGATGGGCCGCCATGAACCATTAGACATCGATCTTCCACAAGTACCGAAGTGTAAAGATGTTGAAACATTTCAAAGACTTTGTCATACGCTTCCGTCCACTTGCGACCGAACTTGTTCTGGAGCTGTACAGGTAGGTCGTGGGGATAGGCGAGAAGATCTTTTGGGCCTTCATGGTTTCCTCTCATCAAAACGACTTGGGCTGGAAAGTGAAGCTTCAGTTTCAGAACGGTGCATATTACTTCTGGGGAAAGACTTCCTCGGTCGCCATAGTCTCCCAGAAATATCAGGTGAGTGGATTCCGACCTTTCCATTCTTTGGAGTATGTTGCTTTCTTGAAGAATGTGGACTAAACTCTCAAGGTCTCCATGCAAATCACCAATTATGACGGCCTCGCCCAGTGGTTTAATTTCGATGAGGCGTCCTATGACCTTGAGGCTTCCAACTTTGCTGTTCTCGTTTCGAAGCAACTGAGCCGCGTCTTTCACGATCCGGTCATAAGCAGCCAGACGGACTTCCATTGCCTCTTTTACTATCCCGGAGAGACTAGCTTTCAAACGATGGGCCTCGGATTAGGCGACGACGATTTTCTTGGATGTGAAGCTCAGAACATTCTTTTCTATTTCGCTCTTGTGGTTTCGTATTTTCTCCTTCGTTTCTGCGTGATTTCTGTTGATTGTGAATTCCTCTGCTTCTAGAACTCCCTTGTTCCTTTTCAAGAGTTCCAGGTGTTCATTGAGTTTTGTAAGGTCTTTTTGTGCTGCAACCACTTCTTCCGACGTGGAAAGCTTCGTTTTCCTTGTCATGGCATCCTTGCACTTTTGATGCAGGTTAACGAGCGAGTTGTTCTTGATGTTGTTTATGGCCTGTTCAGCCTTCCGGGCCTTTTCGGGTTTCAGCTTTAGTTTGTCTTCTGAAATGAACCTGCCGAGCTTCTCGAGGATTCGTCTCAGAAGTGGGTATCCTGCTTCTTCGGCTGAGAGTGCCTCAAAAGGATCTTCAAGGTATTGGGCGAGTCTCTTCAGCTCTTCTGGTGTCAAACCGCTTCCTGAGCCATGTGTCGCCAAGGATTGAAGTTTGATGAAAGGCTTTTGTAGATGCTGCAAATTGTGCTTCACGTCTTCACACAGGACCACGATTTCATCGCCTGTATGGCCGAGTTGACCTACTCCACCTGTCGTCTTTAGCTCATCCATTCTGCGCTGCAGTTCCATCATCTGTTTTTCAATTGCTGCTTTGTTGGCCTCAACGTTCACTTTTTTCTCTTCAAGTTCCTTGAGTTGTCTCTCCAACGCGGTCAGCTTGTCTCTGAGTTGAAACGTGTCTTCCAGCGTCTTTGTCTTGACATATTCCTTTGAAACGAAGCCATCTAGTTCCTTGAGCGCTATCTTCGCCCTCTCGAAAACTGTCTGGAACTTTCTCCGGTCCAGAATGAAAAAGGGTGAGATTCTGGGAAACCAGTTTCTGATATCAATCTCTGTTACGGCAAACGCCTTCTGTATCTCTTTTACGAAGACATCCATGCTGTCGTAAGTGACTTTCTCAGGAGCTTTGAGCTGACGATATCTCTCAACAAACAGTCTGGCAAGTTTGTTCAAAGCCCGCGCTCTTCCATAAGTCTTCATGTTCCTTTTGTCAATCTCTTTTCCACTGTTTTCCAAGAGCATTTTGGAAGTGTCCACAAGATTTTCAAGAACCCTGTGCATTTCATCCAAGAGTCTTTGAGCTTTCGTGTGGACTGGGACAAAAATCGATCCTGTTTCGTGTTCAAGCCAGACTTTCAGGTCCGCAGTTGAAAACTTGAGCACTTCAGACAATGGTACTTCCCAGTATGAAGATATACAGCAGGGATATTTATGTTTCAAGCAACGTTATTCGTACTCTTCTATGAGTAGCTACTCTTAAATAAAGACTCAGTTCATACGTTCTGACAAAACTCAGGTGGGCGCATTGAATACAAAGACCCTAGCTGCAATAGTTATTTTCGCCGCGCTGGCGATCGCTCTCAACCTCTCACCGATAAAGATTCC
>CAZHZB010000147.1:0-2612 GCA_964537045.1 uncultured Candidatus Bathyarchaeia archaeon
TTATCCCTAAGGTTTTCAGTTGCTGTGCACGTTTTTCCTTGATCCCTTTGACATCCAAGAGTCCTGCAGACGGAGGCTTAGTCTCGACTACTGGTATTGGTCTGGTTTCAGCTTTTGGTGCTGGTGGTGGCGGCGGTGGAGCGGTTACAGAGACTGCTGGCGTCGTTGCCATGATGGCTGTTTGAGGTTTGTTTTGTGCAGTTGCTTTTTCGTGAGGTCTTTGCCAGTAGCCTATCCCTATGAAGACGAATCCTAAGACGGCGGTTGTCACTATCCAGAGCGACTCTGCCATATAGGCACCTACACCGGTCAGGATGAACAGTATTACTGCCACTGCATACAACGCGTAATCTGAGCGCATTTCGTTTTCTCCCTCTTTCTATGTTCTATGGAAGTGTTTAAATAATTTTCTGAATTTGAACGAGGAAAAAGGGAGATTTTAGGCTTGTTTGTGGCTATGCCCATCTGACAGGCCTATTTTCCAAGAATTTTCTCTTCCGAGGGCATCGGCTTGATGAGCCCTTGCTTCATCAAGGCGTTAAGCGATTCGCGAGAGTTCTGAATTATGGCCTTTGCTCTTTCGTAGAGTTCTTTCCTGCTAGGTTTGATTCTGGCTACTCCTTGATCAATGCATTTCAAGGCACATGCAACGGCTTCGCGTGGGAACACTTCCCATTCTTCCATGCGTGGAAGGATGTCTTTTTCGTGCATTCCGCGTTCTTCAGCGAATTTGGCGAGCTCCTCAGCGGCTGCGATGCACATGTCATCGGTGACGGTTTTCGCCCTAACGTCAAGAACGCCTCTAAATATTGCCGGAAATCCTAAGCTGTTGTTAACTTGATTTGGAAAGTCGCTTCGTCCTGTCGCAATTATTCGAGCTCCTGCTTCTTCGGCTTCCCACGGCCATATCTCCGGGATCGGGTTGGCGCAAGCGAAGATTATGGATTTGTCGGCCATCGTCTCTATCCATTCTTTCTTTATCGTGCCCGGTCCGGGTTTGGATGCTGCGACTACCGCGTCAACGCCTTTGAACGCTTTGGTAATGTCTCCTGTTCTGTTTTCACCGTTCGTCTTCTGTGCTAACTCGTATTTCCAAGGGTCTTCATCTTTCGTGATGTCTTTTCTTCCCGCATAAACCAATCCTTTTGTGTCGACCAAGAGTATGTTGCCGGGTTTCACACCCCACCTTATCAGAACGTAGGCTGTGCGAAGGTTTGCCGATCCGGCTCCGACCAGCGTTATGACGCTCTTCTTCGGGTCCTTGCCGACTATTTTGAACGCGTTCATCAGTCCTGCTAGGATCACCGTTGCTGTTCCCTGCTGGTCATCGTGCCAGACTGGGATGTGTAGTTTCTTTCTTGCGTTTTCGAGGACGTGGAAGCATTTTGGTTTTTCTATGTCTTCGAGGTTGATGCCGCCAAAGGTCGGTTCAATCAATTCACACAACCTCACTATCTCGTCGGGGTCTTTTGTTCTGATGCAGATGGGGAAGGCGTCTACGCCGCCGAGGTATTTGAACAAGAGGGCTTTTCCTTCCATGACTGGCATCGCGGCTTCAGGGCCTATGTCACCCAATCCTAAGACTCGGGTTCCATCAGAAACGACTGCCACGTAATTCCATCGGTTGGTGAGTTCAAAGGATTTGTCCGCGTCTGCGTTGATTTCTTTGCATGGTGTGGCTACTCCGGGAGTGTACCATATTGCGAAGTCTTTGGGGCTTGTTACGGCGCATTTGGGCATTACTTGGACTTTTCCTTCGTAGAATTTGTGCAAGGGTGAGGCTAGCATGGATGGTTTCTTGGCTTTTGCGAGCAATTCTTCAACTGTGGGCTTTGTCTCTTTGCCTTTTGATTTTGACATTTGAAAATCTCCTTCTGTGGGATGTTGTTGTTTTTGACCCACAGCCTTTAAGTATTGCGGTGGTTATCGTCAGAAAATGTATACTATTTTGTGTGAATTTTCGACCTACGGAACAAGGCGCACACTGTTTTGGAGGAATAGAAGAAAATGGTGGGAAGGTGCTTCAAACGGGAGGCGCGTCTAGTAGCGTCTCGGTCGGTAGCCGCCTCTTCGGTCTCTGTCGCGTCCGCCGAAATCGCGTCTTCCGCCACCGAAGTCTCTTCGGTCGCCGCCTCTGAAGGGTCTTCTTGGTTGTTCGTACACCTGTGTTGACATGTTGTTTTCTGAGTTCACTTCGCCTGCGAGTGGTGTTTCAGAGATTTCTAAAGTTCCGTATCTTCCAACGTTCAGGCGCATGTTGCCTCTGAACAGGTTGATGTAACCGTTCTTGATCAGTATTGTGTCGCCGTCTTTGACTTTTTCGATGTTGTCATCCCAAAGCGTTAGGTATATGCAACCGGTTTCGTCTCCGACCATTGCATCGCTGACTTTGTGTGGTTCTCCGTCTCTTCCGGCAGCGACGTTTCTGATTTCGCTCTTGGATACGAGTTTTGCAAGCACGTTTACAGCTCTCGAAGAGGGGTTTAGTTCGCTTATTTTTGCGTCTACGGGTTGCCTAGCTCCTGTAAAACCTTCAACTGCCAAGCTTTTTCAACATCCTATTTTTTAGACGATTGAACCATAACATTAAAACCACACTTAAGGCTTTTGGT
>CAZHZB010000148.1:0-2580 GCA_964537045.1 uncultured Candidatus Bathyarchaeia archaeon
AACGCCGCCCAGCTGAGAACCTGTGAGCTCTTCAACTTCGTCTTCCCCTCCCTGCGGTCCGAGAAGGTTATGGGCACTTCCTTGACCCTGAAGCCACACTTCTTCGTTATAGCCATGGCTTCGACAACCCACTCAAACCCTTTGGACCCCGCGGAATTGACAATTACCTCTGCGCACCTGCGAGAATAAACCCTGAAATTGCCCGTGCAGTCGCGAACCGAACCTCTCACCATCAATCTGCAGATGAGATTAGCTAGAAAACTCACCAAACGTCTCCTGAAGCTCCAGTTTGAAACTGCGCCATCCCGAACGTACCGACTTCCCTGAACCAGATCCGCGGCTCCAGTGGCACACAGCAGTTTAGGAATCTCATCCGGGTCATGTGAGAAATCAGCGTCCAGCGTCACGATCCATTCAACGTCGCTCTTCGAGAGAGCAGTGTTCAGACCAGCGAGAAGCGCAGAGCCCAATCCAGATCCATTTGCTCTCACTTTGACGGTTATGTTCTTGTAGATGCTGTTCAGCCCTTCTGCTACTCGCGCCGTGTTGTCTGGGCTGTCGTCATCGATCACTATCAAGTCAAAACTGACGTTCCGGAGAGTCCTCTCCATCCGCGCCACCAATCTAGGAAGGTTCGTGGCTTCGTTGTACGTTGGCACCACCACGCAGATCTTACTCATTCAAACTCCCCTCGAAACGCTTCAAAGTATTAAGTGAACTTTGTCGACTTGATCACCGGCCACACACCATATCGTCGAGAGAACAGACGATCAAACAGGGATAGTAGATAGATCACGGCTTCGACCATTATTGCACCTGCAAGATATCCGGTGTCCTTAGGTTTTTCAGCCACCTCTTCGGCTAGAACTTGAAGGGCAACGCCTGGCTTGGAAAAAACAATCGTGTCCAACACCGTGGGATACTCCCCGGTCATGTCCTTTGTCTGCAAATGTCCGAAAAGCCATCTTCTCCTCTGGTTAACGTAATCGGTGAGGTTCGAAGGCCTCAGGTTGTAGCAGACTGCCTTGGAAGAGAATTTTATCAAGCCTTTCCGTTTGGCGGCTATGGCGATGTAAGAGTCATCCGCAGCACAATCACGTGGGATCTCAGTTTTCACGTCGCTTCTTATAGCCATGAACTCTCCGCTGCAGTGGGCCATCATTCCTTGGTCGTTGAGCTTCGCCATCAATCTGGCCCAGAGGCGAAAGGTCATGTTTGCCAGGTAACCAGAGAATCCTCTCGAAACATTGCTCGGATTCTGTATCGGACGACCACTCACTGCCGTAACTCTTTCATTCCCAAACGGCGTGAGCAAATGAAATACAGCGTCCTCAGCAAGAAGAACATCGGCGGGAACCAGAGCAATGTAATCCCCAGATGAAACTTTAAACCCCTTGTTCAATGCTTCAGCTTTTCCAGATCTCTCTTGCTCCTCGATCAGCATGATTTTCTCACAGTTCTTCATTTGCTGTCTTATGACTTTAACAGTACCATCCGTACATCCCGAGGCGACCACGATTATTTCTCTGTCGTCGACCTCTGGGGGAGTTCTCTGCTTCACGAGGTCCTGCAAAAGAGGGCCGATCGATTTTTCTTCGTTGTAGGCGCAAACGATTACACTCAACTTCAACTCCACATCACACTCCTTAGCACTTTGTTAAGTCCTGACATGACCCTGCCGTGCGAACAATTTTCACGCACGAACCTTGATCCTTCGACCGCGATTTCATCGATTCTGGCGTGAGCCCTTAGAAGTCCATGAAGATCTGCAGCCGCCTTCTCAGTGTCGTTTGGCAACAGAAAACCGTAGGTACCATGCATGGGTGTTTTGGGGGAGGCTTTGAACGCTGCCACAGGCGTGCCACAAGCTAGGCTCTCTTGTATCGCACCGTCAAACCATCCGTCAACGTCGTACATTTGAAATGGGGAGAAAGTCAGGATTGATGACTGGTAGTACTCTGGCAATTGGTGATGAGGAACGTATCCGTGGAAGACTACGTGATCATCGATTCCCAGATTCTTAACGAGACCTCTGCTTCTTGAGAGCCCTGGGCCGTCTCCTATTATGTCCAAGTAGAAGTCTCTTGAATGTCGCAAGAGCTTTTTGAAAATCTGGATCAATAGCAAAGGCGACTTTTCTCCGTGTGCGTTTTCAACGTTAGGAATCCTGCCGACATAGAGTAGCCGATTCGTGCGTTTGCGTTTCGTGGGCCTAAACATTTCAGGATCAATTCCTGGAAATGGAAGTCTGACGGCTCTATCAGCTATTCCAAGTTTTGCATACACCTCTTTCTCTGGCGCGTAACTGTACAGAATTCTATCGGCGTTTCTGAGCGCCAGAAGGCTGGGCAAATACATCCATTTGCGCATCACGCAACCATGAAGCTGTGCGATGAGCGGTTTTCTGAGTCTTCTTTTGACGAATGCTGCGATGTACGGAAAGGAGAAGAGATAGTAGTGGTGGAAATGGACAAGTTCTGGCTGATCAACTAGCATCTCACGAGCTATCTGTTCGGGATTGTGATCGTTTCCGAAGCGGAGAAAAGGTGGGAAACGGAATTTCACCGGAAATATCTTTAC
>CAZHZB010000149.1:0-2569 GCA_964537045.1 uncultured Candidatus Bathyarchaeia archaeon
GCTTGCGCTCTATTGACTCTCTGTTTCATCATCCAAACGCATGTGAGAGTTATGAAAAGACTTAAGCCTTTTTGTGATATGAAAAGATAATCGAGACTAGGGTGATACAAATGGATCTTTCTGAAGCTATCAAAGGAAGAAGAAGCATACGGAATTTCAAACCAGACGAAGTTTCGGAGAAAGATGTTGAGAGGCTCATTGAGGCTGCGGTTTCTGCACCTTCTGCGGGCAACATTCAGCCTTGGGAACTAGTCGTGGCCAGAAAACCTGAAATCAGGAGAAAACTTGTTGAAGCAGCGTATGGGCAATCGTTTATCGAAGAGGCTCCAGTTGTAATTGTTGTCTGCGCAAATGAAGACCGCTCGTCACAGCGTTATGGCATCCGCGGCAAGACTCTCTATTGTTTGCAAGATACGGCGGCGGCAACTCAGAATATGCTGTTAACAGCTTATTCGCTCGGTCTGGGCACGTGTTGGGTCGGTGCTTTCCAAGAGGACGAAGTGAGGGAAGCACTCAAGATTCCGATAGGAATCAGACCCGTCGCCATTGTTCCCGTAGGTTATCCCGGCAAATCTGCGTCTGCCAGACAAAAACGTCCTATGGAACATATCGTTCATCGCGACACCTTCTAGGTCCAAGGAGGATTCTTTCTTCATAATCACGAAATCCGCGTCTTCAACGGCGCAATCTGCGTGAAGTCTTAATATCTTGTCTTTTCCATTTCTACTTCTGGTGTTTGCACTTGAAGTACAGCGTGATGTCCGAGGTTTACGAGAAAATCGAGGCTACAACGAAAAGGCTGGAGATGACCGATCTTCTCGTCGGGTTTCTGAAGAACACGCCGAAGGATATGATTGACAAAGTTGCGTATTTGACTCAAGGCAAGATCTATCCCGATTTCACAGGAGTCGAGATAGGAGTCGCCGAAAGATTGGCCGTGAAAGCCTTAGCCAGAGCTTCTGGCGCAAAGGAAAGCGCGATAGAAGATGATCTGAAGAGAAGCGGGGACATCGGGGAAAGTGGGCGCAAATTCCTTGGAACGAAGAAACAAGTCACGTTTTTTCAGCAGCCATTGACAGTTCAAAGAGTGTATGATACCCTAGACAAGATGGCTAAGGCTTCGGGTTCGGGTGCGGTGGACCAGAAGCTCGGGTTGTTGGCTGGCTTGCTTTCGGACGCTTCTCCACAGGAAGCCAAATATATTCTGAGAACCGTTACCGGAAATCTGCGATTGGGCATAGCTGACATGACTGTTCTGGATGCGTTGGCGATCGCCTTTGGAGGGGGAAGGGAAGCTCGGGAGTACGTTGAACGGGCGTACAATATTTGTTCGGATCTTGGAAGGGTTGCGAAGGCGATTGTGGAAAAGGGTCTTGACGGCGTCAAGAAGTTTGAGGTTTCGGTAGGCGAGCCTATTAGGCCAATGCTTGCTGAAAGACTGTCTTCGCCTGAAGCGATTCTTGAAAAGTTTGGTGGAAAATGCGTGGCAGAGTACAAGTATGATGGTGAGCGTTTGCAGGCTCATAAGCAAGGGAACAAGGTTACGCTTTTTTCGCGTCGTTTGGAGAACATATCGAGTCAGTATCCGGATGCGGTTGAACTGTTTAAGAAGTATGTGAAGTCTGAACGAGCGATTCTTGAGTGTGAGTGCGTGGCTGTTGATGTTGATACCGGTGAGATGAGACCTTTCCAGGAGCTTATGCATCGCAGGCGCAAATATGGGATAGAAAAAGCGGTTGAGCAGTATCCTGTTTCCCTGTTCTTGTTTGAGGCGCTTTACGTTGACGGAAAGGACATGACTTTTGACCCTTATCCCGTAAGAAGAAAGGCATTGGAAAAGACTGTTCGGCAGAGTGATCGTATGAAGCTAGCTAACAGTGTGATTGCGGCAGATGTGAAAGAACTTGAGAAGTTTTTCCTGGAAGCCATTGAAGACGGCTGCGAAGGATTGGTCTGCAAGTCAATTGGCAAAGACTCGGTGTATCAAGCTGGGGCTCGGGGTTGGTTGTGGATCAAATACAAACGTGACTACAAGAGTGAGATGACCGACACTGTGGATTTGGTTGTTGTTGGAGCTTTTTACGGGCGTGGGAAGAGAGCTGGAACTTACGGTGCGGTGCTTTTGGCAACCTACAATCCCGACAGTGACGCATTTGAGACTGTCACAAAATGCGGTACAGGCTTTACAGATGAGGACTTGGCAAAGTTTCCGAAAATGATGGAAAAGCACGTCATTGGACACAAGCATTCAAGAGTCAGTTCTCTGCTGGATGCGGACGTGTGGTTCGAGCCTGCGGGTGTTCTTGAGGTTCTAGGGGCAGAAATCACTTTGAGTCCAATTCATGTATGTGCGATGGATTCTGTGCGAAAGGGCAGCGGGTTGGCGATTCGCTTTCCAAGATTCACGGGCAACTATCGATTGGACAAAGCTGCGGAGGATGCTACTACATCAGGTGAGGTTGTGGAGATGTACAGGAATCAATTGAAGAAAATCTCTCAATAATATCGTTTTCTAGTTGTGAAAACTGGATGTAGAGATTACTCGTTGTTTTTTTGAGTTGATTTCAAT
>CAZHZB010000150.1:0-2534 GCA_964537045.1 uncultured Candidatus Bathyarchaeia archaeon
TGTCCCATAGCCAGATTGAAACGTTGTTCGATGGGAACATTTCCACAACATCTTTCATTGATTGAGAATGGTTGAAGGCGTTGCTTTCGGTTCGATCTAAATTTCCGCTTCCTTGCCCGTTGTCGGCAACTACGATTTCCCCAACAAAACCCTCGGGATGATTCACTATGTGTTTTATTATAGTTTTGACAAGATCAGTGTTCGTGCCTCCTCTCTGCGGCCACTGGCAGTTCACTTTCATGAGTACAACATCGTCTCGAGCTATCAGCCCTGCAGGCTGATCGAGGGTTTTGAAGAAAAATAGGCTGTGATTCTCCATGAGCTGCAGAAGCGCAGAAAAAGCTTCGTCAGTGTTTCCTACTGGGTTTGAAGCGTTTTGGACAAGAAAGAGGTCTGACGCATAAGGTGTTAGCGCGACCTGAGACTCCAAGTTTAGCCGCACGAATGGACTGTAGATATTAGACTGAGAAAGCTGGACCGTTAGAGGGACAGACTCGAAAGCCAAGAGCACAAAGACCACAAGAGCGGCTGCTCCCATGCTGCGAAGACTCGGAGCATGAAAACGGTCTCGTCCGATTCTGAAAAACCCAAGCACAGGTCCCATCATGACCACCAGAAAAAGGTTGATGTTGGCGATGGCGGCCTTTTGGCAAGGATAGACGATCCTCGAAGGCTTTCTCCCGGTTTTCACGATGAGCCAAACAAGACTGGCTGCCGCGACTAGCCCCATCTTCCACAAGTGTTTCTTGTGTTTGGTCATGCGACGGAATCTCCCATCCTAAAGGATACAAGGCTTGATAAGAAGTTTGCTCGAGCGCGGAAAAAAAAGATTGATAAGCATTCAGGATCAACTAGGAAAAGAGAGTGAGAGTGACGAGAATTTGAAGATACTTATCGAGTTTGAAGATAGATGGGCCGTAATCTTGATTACGTTTCTGACAATAGCGGGGTGGATAGTCTCGTTCAGTCTAATATATACTACGTACTATTTGTCTACCGGTCAAGATCCACTCAGTTGGACTACAGGTTGGATGCCGCCTTGGCTTTACGACATTGCAGCGTTTATTGGTAAGAACGGTGGCTATTTTTCCGTCATAGGGGGCACAGTTGTAAGCACAATTATCGCCGTGATTATCTGGCGAGGTCACAAAGGAAAAAGCCAAAACAGTGAGACTCAGCTTTCGCGTTGAACATGAAAAACGGAATGCTGATGTCTGGCCCACTTTCAGAGACGCGAAGATTTGCTGCGTTATTCAATCCAAGAAGACACACACGCGATTCTCGAAAGTTGAGGCCTACTTCTGTTCTCTTCGCTTCAGCATGTTTTCAAGGACGGGACGTAGTTTGGCGTTTTCCGCTTTGATCTTGTCTTTGCCTAAAGCATTGATCTGAGCTGCCATTTCTTTGACGATCTCGGCGAATTTTATGCCCTCAGCCGCCGAAACGTATTCAACGCGCAATCGTTCTGGACTCATCCCCAGTTTCTGAAGCATCGGTGCCAGAGCATCCATTCTGGCTTTCATCTTGTAGTTGCCGCTGATATAGTGACAGTCATAGGGAAGATGACACGCGCCCACTAGAACCATGCCTGCACCCAACCGCAACGCTTCAAGCACGAAGCTGCGGTCGACTCTCCCCGAACACATCACCCTGATTGGTCTTATTATGGTTGGATAGTCGAACCTGCTGATACCTGCGAGGTCAGCGCCTGCGTAGCTGCACCAGTTGCAGAGGAAGGCCAGTATCTTTTCTTCGGGGTTTGTTTCGAGTGCCGCTCTTATCTGTGACATGATCTGAACATCGGTGAAGTGCTTCTGAGTTATCGCGCCCGAGGGGCACTCTGCAACGCACGTGCCGCACCCGTGGCACATCGCACTAATTGACTCTGCCACTTGCCCTTCGGGCGCTCGTATTGCTCCGTATGGGCAGGCCTTGGCACAGAGTCCGCATTTGACTTTGGTGTTGCGGCATTTTCCGGGGTCAACGACGGCTACGATGGGCTGGATTTTCCATTTTGGTTTGGAAAGTATCGTTGCGGCTCTTGATGCAGCTCCCATTCCTTGAGACACACTGTATGGGACGTCTTTGGGTCCTTGACATCCACCTGCGAGGAAGACGCCGTCTGAAGGTGTGTCGATTGGTTTGAGTTTGGGATGGCTCTCCATGAAGAAACCGTCGCCGTCGCGGCTGACGTTGAACAGTCGCGCGACTTCTTCTGATCCCTTACTGGGTACTGCGGCTGTTGCCAGCACGACCATGTCGCTTGTCACTTCAACTGTTTCGCCGTTTTCTTTCTCGGCGCGAACCACGAGTTTCTTTGTCTGCGGGTCTTCGTTCACGTTTCTGTTTGTCAGTTTGGTTCGTATGAAGTTGATACCCAGCTGCTGGGCTTTTCGGAACAGTTCTTCGTAGCCTTTTCTGTTGGCTCGCATGTCGGTGTAGATCACGTTGATTTTCAGTTTGTCACCGTATTTTTCTTTCAGAAAGACAGCGCTTTTTAGGGTTAGCATGCAGCAGAAGCCAGAGCAGTATTC
>CAZHZB010000151.1:0-2516 GCA_964537045.1 uncultured Candidatus Bathyarchaeia archaeon
GGCAAAGACGAAGAACGCAACACAACAATAGTTGACGAAGTCAAAATGAAACGAAGAATCAACCAAATCGTCACCAAATCAGACAAACAAAACATCATAATCGACGGACACTACGCCGTCAACGTTGTTCCAACGAAACTTGTGACCCGCGTGTTCGTCCTAAGACGCGATCCAGTGGAACTGCGCAAATTCATGACCAATTCAGGCTATTCTGACCGAAAACTGAATGAAAACTTGGCGTCCGAAATCCTAGATGTCTGCCTAATTGACGCCATAAACGCAGTAGGTGCGACAAAAGTGTGCGAGTTAAACATCACAGGCAAAACCGTCGAGGAGACTAGTGAAGAAATTCTTTCTCTAATCGATGACCCAAGCAAATGCGTGGTAGGCATCGTTGACTGGCTCGGAAAACTTGAAAGCGAAGGTTTGCTTGACAAATACTTGAAAACTTGGCTACCTTAAACGCATCATGACCTGCTGCGTTGTGAGCAACGTGATTTTTCTTCTGTTCGCGTAGGATTTCGCATGATCACTAAACTTCTCACCCACAATAATAGGACTGGCCAATCCCACGTCAGAGGAGGCTTTATCAATGTTTATGATGATGTTCACACCGATCGTTCTGTTCCAATCCCTGATCCACACTCCCTGCGTCACATGCCCCTTCTGAACTACAAGATCAAACTTCTGAGTAATCCCGCTGAACCCATCAAACGTCGTAGCATCCTGCTCAATACTGAACCCTTCCTTCTTGAAATAACGTAAAACCTGCGGAAGCAAACGCGACGGCTGCGGTTGCCCAACTACATCTCCACTGCTCAATGCTATCCCCTTGCGTACTAAGCGTTATCTAGTGCAACGTGGAAAAGGCTTTCGATAGGAAAACAAAATGGCGCCCACACTAGTGATCGTATGCTTCAGATGCGGAGGCCTTCTCTTGGCCCAAGCCGAACAAAAAACCAGAACCTGCCCATATTGCGGAGGCACCGTCTACGTGCAGAAGGCGAAAAGACTTGCCTCAGCAAAAAGTGCAGCTGAAGCTTCACAAATTCTGCGCAGACTGAAAAGTGCCGAAGCCACAAGAAGATGAAGCGCCATCTCCAAAACAGGCCGTTACGCTATTGAGATAAATCGCATCCAATACGGCCCTCCACCTTTTTTCTAGGCTTCTTCAAAATCCGCTTTCAGCTTCAACAACAATGCGGACCAGAACAGGTCATTTTCTTGATGTGCAAACGATTTATCCTATGAGTCTCCGCATTTGACACGTTCTGCATACTCTGTCAGTTGAAGGCTCTCCGCACTCAATGCACTCGCTCAAACCTTCTTCCCTAGCCAACTCTTCCAAAGCCGGACGAATTCTCTCTATCGAATTGAAAATCGTAAACATGATTCCCGGATGCTTTTCCTCCAGCATGTCAACGATCATCCGCGCATCGTTCCTCAAGGCTTCCGACATGTAAGGACAAGGCGTATTCTGAAACTTTATCCCCTTCACATACGCGTACAATGCCGTTTCCTTTTCGGGAACTTCACAGAAAGGCTTTATTCTGCGCACCAACTTCGGATGAACTTCATCCGTAACCGGTTTTTCCTTGGCTATCCGCAAAACGTCACCGTGGAAAATGTTAAGCAGTATCGTCTGCGTTTCATCGTCCAACGTGTGAGCCGTCGCAAGCTTATCCGCTTTGACGTCTCTGGCCGCAATGTTCAGGGCTTTTCTTCGCATGACACCACAGAAGGCGCACGGAGTCTGCTTAACATCCGCCTTTCTTTTCAAGCGATTGACCATCTGGTCAAAACTGTACCCAAACAGTTTTTTGAAAGAAATTGTAACGTGCTCTATTTTCAGTTTGCGGCAGTTCTCAGCCGCAATCTTCAAAGCCTCATCTCTGTACCCTTTGATTCCTTCATCAACGGTTATCGCTACCAGACTGGCCTTAGGGTATTCGCGTTCTATCTTCGCCAGAATGTGCAACAGGCTCGTGCTGTCCTTGCCTCCTGAAACCCCTATCGCTATTCTGTCGTCGAACTGGAACATGCGGTACTTCGAGATTGTCGCCCTTGTTTTGTCCTCTATTGACTTCACAAAACACCGTTTACAAAGCCTGACGCCAGAGTATGGTCTGAAAAAGAATACTTCTCGACGACGGCATACGTCACAGACATTTCTCTCTGCCATCTTGACTACCATCTGTCGCCATCGTTTTGGACTGAAAGGAATAAGAAGAAAGACTCGGGTATATGTCGATTGTTATGCGAGCACATACCTCAATCTTGATCACCTGACGAAGTCCAGCATTTTTGAAAGATGATGTGAAATGGCGAAAAAACCCTTGAAACGTCCAGAGTCTGTGGTGGTAGCCTACTCAAGCAAACGATTGGATATTCTCCATCGGCTTCGAGAAAAAGCAGAGCAGATAATGAAGCCTCTGGATAAGTCCAATCTTGAACCAGTCGTACACGGCAGCATCGCAAGAGGAGACATCTCACCTAAGAGCGACATAGACATCTTC
>CAZHZB010000152.1:0-2498 GCA_964537045.1 uncultured Candidatus Bathyarchaeia archaeon
TTGGAGTTTTGAGCGGGGGCGGTGACGCTCCAGGAATCAACGCCGTAGTAAGAGCAGTTGTGAAGAAAGGAATTCAGAACTACAGATATGAGTTCGTAGGAATCATCGACGGCTGGGCGGGGCTTGCAAAAGAGGAATACATGCCGCTCGGCCTGAAGGAAGTCAGCGACATTCTGCCGAAAGGAGGATCAATCTTGGGCTCGTCCAGAACAAATCCATTCAAGAAAGAAAAAGGGCCCGAGGAAGTTGTCAGAAATGCAAAAAAAGCTGGAATCGGAGCGGTTGTTGCCATCGGCGGAGACGACACGCTTGGTGTTGCACACCAGTTGAAGGAATTCGGGCTAAAGTGTGTGGGTGTGCCGAAGACAATTGACAACGATCTGCCGGGAACCGACTATACATTTGGGTTTATGACGGCAGTTGGTATTGCCACAGAAGCTCTGGACAGGCTGCATACCACGGCTGAAACGCATCATAGGATTCTGGTTCTGGAAGTGATGGGCAGGTACACTGGCTGGATAGCACTGGAGGCAGGACTAGCAGGTGGTGCTGATGTCATACTTATCCCTGAAAAACCGTTTGACATAGAAGAAGTCTGCGAATACATCAAGAAAAGGCAGAAAAGAGGCGAGAACTTCAGCGTCATAATCGTTGCTGAGGGAGCCAAGCCGAAGAGTGGAGCTGAAATAGTCCAGAATGAAAGCGTGGATCAATTTGGTAACACACGTTTGGGTGGAATCGGTCATTACCTCAGCAAGGAGATTGAAAAGCGCATGAAAATCGAGACGCGCGCAGTTGTTCTTGGTCATCTTCAACGTGGCGGTTCACCGACGGCGTTCGACAGGATACTTTGCACAAGGTTTGGCGTTGCTGCAATAGATCTGGTTCATGAAGGCAAGTTCGACTATATGGTTGCTTTGAAGGGGAACAAGATAGTTTCAGTTTCACTTGAAGATGTAATCGGCAAGAGGAAAACAGTGGATCTTAGACTGTACGATGAGGCGAGCGTCTTTTTCGGCTAGTTTCCGATTCTAGGTTGCCAGCACTGAAGCCAGTTTGAGCAAGTCAAGATCTAGAGGTTTCTCTGTTCTGCAGGACTCTTCCAAGTCTATGCTGGTTATCTTGCCTTTCTGCAAGCCAACTATTCGTTTGTCTTCCTCCTTCAGAAGCAGCTCAACGGCTTTGTCTGCAAAAAGATCGGCAAGAAGTCGACTTCTTCCCGTTGGGCTTCCACCTCTTTGGGCATAGCCTAGCACGCTCAGCCTGACTTCTACGCCGGCTTCTTTCTCAATCTCTTGTCCAAGCTTGCGGGTATCGCCTACTCCTTCGGCCGCAATGATTATGCCTGATTTCTTCCCTTTGGCCTTGTTCTCTTCCAGTTTTTGGACGATTTTCTTAACGTTGAATTTGACTTCGGGAACCAAGATTATCTCTGCGCCCACTGTTAGTCCTACCGTTACAGCAAGGAAACCTCTGGCTCTGCCCATGACTTCAACGATGAAGATTCTTTCATGAGAAATGGCTGTATCCCGTATCTTGTCGATCTCGTCGACGGCCGTGTTGAGGGCAGTGTCAAAGCCTATTGTCTCGTCGGTTCCGAATATGTCATTATCGATTGATGCAGGAATCCCTACTATCAACGTGTTCGTTTTCTTGCTCAGATCCCTGGCTCCGCCGAAGGAGCCGTTTCCGCCTATGACTGCGAGTCCATCGATATTGTTTGAAGTCAACGTTTCTGCTGCCTTCTTGATTCCTTCTGGCGTTCTGAATTCTTGGGATCTTGATGTGCGCAGGATTGTTCCGCCCAGTTGGATTATTCCACTGACGGATCTTGGAGTTAATGGGACAAAGTTGTTTTTTATCAGTCCTTCCCATCCTCTTTCAAGACCGAGAACCTGAACCTTCTTCAAGCTCGCTATGCGGGTTATCGCCCGAATTGCGGCATTCATGCCAGGGGCATCTCCGCCACTTGTGACGATGGCTATGGTCTTCAGCTGTGCTTCCTCCGTTTGGGCCTATTCTGCTCGGAACACGTATGAATGTTTCCAATAAAAGACTGATTCTTTAAACTTGGCTTTTTCAAGTTGTCCTTGTCAGTGTTTTTGGTTCTTTCCATTCTTCTCTGAGAATGCTGTATAGACATCTGTCTCTCCATTCTCCTCTGGCGAAAACGGACTTGCGAACTATCCCTTCTTTTTTAAACCCTAGGTTCTGCAAAACCTTCTGAGAAGCCACGTTTCTCGCATCCGTGTGAGCCTGTACGCGAACGATGTCCTTGGAAAGAAACAGGTAATCCAAAACAATTTTCACAGCTTCAGTGCAATAGCCTTTTCTTCTTTCACCTGGAGCCAGAACATAACCTATTTCCAGCAAGTTTCCTATGGGCCAGTGAAACATGGTTCCGATTTTGGTTCCATCTTTTTTCTCTATGAAGAACCACTTGGTGTCAGGAGGAAGGTTATCGTATCTTTCCTCCCACTCCGTTCTGGACTGTTGTG
>CAZHZB010000153.1:0-2497 GCA_964537045.1 uncultured Candidatus Bathyarchaeia archaeon
ACCAATTGACCTAACTTTCTTGACAAATTTTTCGTCATTATGGTTAGCATGCGACCCGTTCTCACGTGCTACCACGAAACACCAAGTCTTATATCAGATTTATGTCCGCGCGTTAGGTCACGAACAAAGGGATTCTTCCGTCTGCCTACTCTTTTCTCAGTGCTTTCGTTACAACAAGCAGCAGGTTCTGCGCGACGAGGTTCGCGATCAACGGAGGAAGGACGTCTGGACCAAAAACTGAGAGGCCAAGGACTAAAGAGAGAGCCGCATTCTTGACAGTGGTCGCGATCTCGATTGATATTGCTTTTTGATATCCGAATTTAATGGTTAGAAAATGGGTCATCGCGAATGCAGAAGCAAGCAGTGCAAGCATGAAAACGTTCAGCACCATAAATCCCTGCAGATTGTTCAACGTATACTGAGCCCCTGGCGCGATAGACCCCCAAACCAAAAGAACCAATATGCCCAGCTCAACTCGTGAACTGTAGATGCTCATTTTGCTCCAATTGACGTGAACGAATTTTCTCAGCACAATGGAGACTGCCATTGGAATCAAGACTATCTCTGCCAGATTCACCATCATACCGAAAACGTCAACGTTGACGGCTGTTCCAACAGCAATCAACATCGTAACTGGTACAGTGACAATGGAAAACAGGTTCGCAAGTGTGCTCACCACCATGGCCGTGGCGACATCTCCTCTGAACACCTTTGCCCAGAACGTAGTTGCGATCGCAGAGGGACAACAGAAGGCAAGCACGATTCCCGCGTAGACTATCGGTGAGAAGAAAACCTTCCCGACAAGCGATAAAGATGGCATCAACACGAATACCGTGAACATGGCGATTCCTATTACACGGTAGTTGCTCATTGAAGCTGCGATCTCCTTCGGTTCAATGTTCAACGTGAGAGAAAACATCAGGAGCATTAGCAACGGAGTCAGGTATGGTTTCCAGAGCAATCCGACTTGTGGAAGCACGAAACCAAGGATTATGCTTAGAACGATGACTAGTAACGTGGAATATTTGCCTAAGAGTACACTCATACCTTACGTCTTCAAGTCTGCGGGTTATTTCAATCGTGATGTCGATTCTTCCAGAAAGTAGTACCGGTCAGTATAAACCTCTTTTGGGGAAAAACAAACCAAAAGTGACCTACCCCTACTAGGTTTCAATGTATCATGGATATTTGGATCCAAATATGTCCGCTGGACACCAAACGATGAAGACAACTCTCTAAATATATCTGAAAATACACATATCGATAACGATGCGAAAGGAATGGAACGGAGTCCCATGAATCGGAGAATAACCAACAAATATCATCTGGAACTCATATCCGAAGTGAGAACGCACGCGACGCAATTATCGCCGTCTCAAAAGGAGAAACTCGAAAACTACATCGGAACCAACAAGATCTGCTATGCGATAGGCGCCGAAACAGAAAGACGAATCATAAAAGAATGGGTCAAGAAGCATCAAGATCTCGCAGCATCCGAATACATTGAATTGTTGAATTCCTTATATCAAGGTGAATCGATCAACGAGATTTCAATCGCTGGCGAATTGCTTGAATCATTGCCAAGACTCAGGAAAAACATCGAGCCGAAATATCTCGACATGTGGCTGAATAGAGTGCAAGGTTGGGCTGAAGTTGACTCGTTGTGTCAATCCAAATTCACTGCAATTGAAGTTCTGGAGAACTGGAAAGAATGGAAGAGGCTCCTGACCAAGCTGGCTTCAGACAGCAATGTTCACAAGAAACGTGCCAGTCTGGTTCTCCTCACTAAACCGGCAAGAGATTCAGAAGACCCAAGACTAGCGGACTTGGCTTTCATGAACATCGACAAACTCAAGGCGGAACGGCACATTCTGATCACAAAAGCGATTTCTTGGCTCCTCAGAGATTTGATCAGACACAACAGACAGCGCGTAGAGAGATACTTAAGAGAAAACGAAGACACACTCCCGAAAATTGCAGTTCGAGAAACCAGAACAAAACTGCTGACTGGGAGAAAAACTCCAGTGCGCAGCAATGGACACAAATCACAAAGACGAGAGGGATCTTAACCGTGACCAGCGCGCGCTGGACGTATAGTTGGGACATGGACAAGTAAGAAGACAAAGAGAATCTTGAAGATAGTTGTCAGTCCTCTTGAAAGACCCGCCAGCGACATTTTGGTGGCTCTGAAGCGTCCTGCCGAAGAACTAGCGTCCTTCATAGGTGTCAAAGAAGCGCAAATAGTGACGAATCCTTGATATGTTGTGCACGCTAGGTGGGCGTTACTATATGATCAAGGACTCGTAACAGTGCACTGACTAAGCGTGTGCGTGTCTATAATAACCCTTTACGTGGATTGTCCGCTTTTTCTGTCCTGGTTTTCTTCGCATGAATGGTTGTATTTTGGGCATGGTTTTATCACCCCACATACACGTAAAACAATCTGTCTAAAGTAAAGCGTTATGAATGCAAAATTCATATCTGCAATCCGCAAACT
>CAZHZB010000154.1:0-2481 GCA_964537045.1 uncultured Candidatus Bathyarchaeia archaeon
CTATCGTACCCCACTTCGTCACTGCCAAGCCTTCCGTCGTACTCTGTATTATCGGGTTAGGTGTTCTTCCCACGGCTTCTATGACCGTGTCAGTGTCCATCACGAACTCCGATCCTTTCACTGGAACAGGTCTTCTCCTGCCAGACTGGTCTGGTGGGCCAAGCTCCATGCACACACACTCCATGGCTTTAACCCAACCTTTGTCATCGCCGAAAAACCTCGTTGGATTAGCCAAAAATTTGCAGATTATCCCTTCCTCTTCGGCGTTCTCAATTTCCTCTTTTCTGGCAGGCATCTCTTCCCGTGATCTCCTGTACACTATGCACACTTCCTCAGCGCCAAGACGCAAAGCTGAACGGGCAGAATCCATCGCCACGTTGCCACCTCCGATGAC
This sequence comes from uncultured Candidatus Bathyarchaeia archaeon, assembly GCA_964537045.1. Classification (GTDB taxonomy): domain Archaea; phylum Thermoproteota; class Bathyarchaeia; order Bathyarchaeales; family Bathycorpusculaceae; genus DASPPK01. Next base: position 395 of record CAZHZB010000154.1, read on the forward strand.
AACAACATGCTTGCCAATTCGAATAGGCGTATCATAAACTGGAAACGCGTAAGCCTTCATCAGATTCACACGAATCAAGAACTCGTTCGCCGAATAGATTCCGCCGAGACTCTCTCCAGGTATACCCAGAAATGCAGGCAAACCCGCGCCAGTGCCGATGAACACCGCGTCAAAGCCTCTCTGTTTAAGCAGTTCAGGAATGGTGTAAACTCTGCCGATCAAGTATCCCAATTGAAGCTCAGCACCCAGCCTCTGGATGTAATCGGCTTCAGCCTGAACTATTCTCTTAGGCAGACGGAACTCAGGAATACCGTAAACGAGCACCCCGCCCGGAATGTGAAGTGCCTCATAAATCATGACTTTGTGTCCCATCCTGGCAAGGTCAGCAGCAGCAGTGAGCCCTGCTGGACCTGCACCGATCATCGCAACTTTCTTGCCTGTTGGAGATGCTTTCTCAGGAATCTTCGCATTTCCTCTGTCTCTTTCCCAGTCAGCCAACCATCGTTCAAGTCTGCCAATGCTTACCGGATCACCGACTTTTCCTAGTACACACATTTTCTGGCACTGCTCTTCCTGAGGACAAACCCTTCCACATATCGCCGGCAACGCGTTCTTCTCTTTGATCTTCGCTATTGCCTCCTCATACTTGCCCTCACGAAGCAGTTTGACAAAATCTGGAATGCAAATCTCAACTGGGCAGCCTGCCACACACTGCGGTTTACCGCATTGAAGACAACGACTGGCTTCGGCTTTCGCTTGCTCTTCTGTGTAACCCAATGCGACTTCGTTAAAATTCTTTCTGCGAACCTCTGGTTTTTGTTTAGGCATCTGTTCGACTTCTTTCTTGATCTTCGGTTTAGGCTTACTCTCTGCCACAGGCACAACCTCCCTGCAGCTCCCACACGAAAGAGCTCAACCTTTCCTCAGGCAGAAACATCCTCTGCCTGTTCACAAGCTCGTCAAAATCCACAGCATGACCATCAAATTCAGGTCCATCTACACATCCGAACTTCATCTTGCCTCCGACAGTAACGCGACACACTCCACACATTCCCATTCCATCAATCATTATAGGCGTCAACGTGACTATTGTAGGCAGATTGAAGGGCTTGGTCATCTCTGCAACCGTTTTCATCATAACAACTGGCCCGTAAACAATGCAGCGATCGAACTTTTCCTTCTCAAGAATTTCTTTGAGAAAATCAAGTCCTTTGAACCCTTTTGAACCGTCATCCGTCGCCACACAGAACTTATCGCTAGGATACTTCATCTCTTCCTCAAAGAAAAGCAGTTCTTTGATTCTTGCAGCGACAATAGTTGTCACCGTGTTCCCAGCTTCTCTCAGCGCTCGTACCTGCAGAAGCATGGGCGCAACCATGACGCCGCCTGCAACGCACAGCACATTGCCGTAATTCTTGATTTCCGATGGCTTTCCAAGTGGCCCAGTAATGCTTGCTATGCAGTCTCCTGCATTCAAACATCCAAGGTGCTGGGTCGTCTTGCCCACTTCGTTAAAAGCGAAACTTATCGTCCCTTTCTTCGCGTCGGATCCAGCAATCGTTAAGGGTATGCGCTCACCCATCTCGCCTATAACCAATATGATGAACTGACCGGGCTGAGCTTTCTCAGCAATCTCTGGAGCCTGAACATCGAAGTACTTTATCTTCGGAGCTAGCTCCCTCTTGGAAACGATCTTATACACGGGCTGCAGCCTCCGCTTCCTCTATCCTCACTGGTGACATAGCCGCTATTCTGCTGTAAAACTCATCAAATCTGTCACTGAACTCGCCCAGACATCGCGGATGAACCGTAAATAGTTGAAACCGTTCAAGCAATCCACTCTTCTTTAAGGCATCTTTCAAGACAGCAACGTTTCTTTCCGCAGTCTCTTTTCCTTCCTCAAGCCTACAATCTTCGGGTGGGCACACTGTGGCCATCACGCCGTCGAAACCGTTCTGCAAGGCGTTCAAAACGTGAACAGGATCCAGCGCCTTGAAACATGGAATCTCCATGACAACTGCTTTCTTCCGTAACAGCGGATTCCCTGGCTCATCTAACGCTGGAAACTCAGACCATTGGCATGCAAA
>CAZHZB010000155.1:0-2429 GCA_964537045.1 uncultured Candidatus Bathyarchaeia archaeon
TGTTCTCGAAAGACCTGAAGAAAAGAAACCCTACAACCATCGCAGCAAATCCCACAACCAGTTGTAGTGCAAGAGTCGGTGCGATTTGAATCAAATTCCCTCCGCTGATGGCGCTTCTGGCCGCTGTAATACCATACGTGAGCGGGAACAAGTACGAGACTGGTTGGATTACGGTTGGTAGGCTTTGGACTGGAAAGTTGACACCGCAGAAAATGAGAAGAACAAACGTGAAAATGTTTGCGAATACCATTGGATTCCTGAAAAAGAATGATAAACCACCTATAAAAAGTCCGAATCCAGCCATCGTGAACGCCGTGAGAAACACGGTGAGAGTTAGTGCAAGGACGTCTGCCTGTCCGAAGTTGACGCCGAAGATGAATGCTGCAAAGGCGAAAGATATTGCTACGCTGATCAAGCCGTCAAGTACGTGAATCATTGCTCTGCCTATGAAGAGTGGCATTCTGTGGGCAGGAGTAGCAAGTACTAGTGGCAAGGTTCCATCCCACTTGTCGTGTCCGGTTATGTTGATGACTGAGAACACCGTGTTCCAAGATAGGCTCTGCAACGCGTTGCCTATGGCTATGAACGGCACTGACGCTCCTGCAAAAACTCCGACGAACGCGAAGAAGGCCATTTGTGACAACGAGAGAACAAACTTCATCGTAATCCACATTGCAGGATTCAACCAGTCAAACTGCGCGCGAAACGAGAAAATGGCGCTGCTGACGAAAACCTTCAGGTTGTTCATGCTTCCACCATAGTTCCGGTTATTCGCGCTCTTTTTTCCACGATCTTGAACAGCGCAATGGCCACAAAAATGTAAGCCAGAGTGATCAGCATCATAATCATCAGATCAAGAAAGATGGCGAAACTAGGATTCATGCCCGCCCAGAAGCTCTGTGAAGCGTAGTCGGCGCTTGTGGCCAGCCTTACTGCGTCAATTCCCCACGTTGGACCCAACACGTAGGCTGCAGGATGAATCCAAAAGGGCAGTAGCGCAATTGGAAACATCGACCCTGATATAATGTACAGCGGAGTTTCGAGACCGTTAGTCAATGCCTGAGCAGAACGTGACAACACAAACGCAGAAGCGAATATCAATCCAAGAGCTGAAACAGAAAGAAGCGTCAGAATCAGGCCAACGGCAAAAAGTAAGGGATCCGCTATTCCAAGCGGGACGCGGAATATTACTCCGGCGATAAGCAGCACAGCCAACATGTTTGTAAGACCAAATAGGGCGTTTGAAATGGCTCTCCCCGTTATTACGTGCATGAAGTTTGAGGGAGCTGCAATAACTTCTTCAAGCGTCCCCTGCCATTTCTCAAACTCGATCGCGTAGCCGGAGGAGTATATGGTGTTTCCCCACATGCCCATCATCCCTCCGCCCAGGACAGCGTACAGACCGAACGGTCCTGTCGAGTCCTTAAATAAGGTCAATGCCACAGTTGTGAAGACGAACGGGGCAATGATGTTCGGAATAACCCACTGTGGATCTGCCATCCAATGAAGCATGGCCATTCTGAAGGCGCTGTATATCACTCTCAAAGTTTCCGGCATCGTTGGTTCCCCTAGCCTTCTACAAGTCGCAAATAAGCGTCTTCAAGCGTGGGCTCCTTAATCTTGATGTCGTAGATTCGGCTGTTTTTCAGTATCTGCTGAACTTCGGCTATTATTTCCGAGCCCTTCGATGTTTGGAGTTTCAGAATCTGCTTGTTTTCTCCAAGGTCAGCACTTACTGACACTACGTCCGGAATTTCTTTGAACTTGGCAACTTCCTTGTCAGTTATCCCGAAACCTTCGACTTCGACGACGCTCGTGTCCATCACGTATTTCTTGAGTCCAGAGGGAGTGTCTAAGGCGACAATTTCGCCGTTTCTGATGATTGCTACTCTTTTGCAGAGTTCGTCTGCTTCGAACATGTAATGCGTAGTCAGCAATATGGTCTTGCCTTTCTCGACAAGTTCTTTGATCATGTGTCTTGTTTCTATAGAGATTTCTGGGTCTAGCCCCAGCGTAGGCTCGTCTAGAAAAATGATGTCAGGGTCGTTGATCAGCCCGCGTGCTAGATGGAGTCTCTGTTTCATTCCCTTGGAAAAAGTCTCAACGCGGTTGTGCGCCCTGTCAGAAAGCCCCATGAAATCCAAGAGTTCTTTCACCCTCTTGTCCCGGATGTTCTTCTGGACTCCATAAAGGTCAGCAAAATAGTTCAGATTGTCCACTGCACTGACTCGCGTGTAAAGCCCTCTCTCGCCGCCAAGTACAATGCCTATTCTCTCTCTGACTTTGGTGACGTCTTTCTGGCAATCATGTCCAAGCACGATCGCCCTACCAGATGTGGGCAAAAGCATCGTTGTCAACATCTTAATTATGGTCGTCTTCCCAGCACCATTCGGGCCGACCACGCCGAAGAGCTCACCGTAGTCAACTTC
>CAZHZB010000156.1:0-2369 GCA_964537045.1 uncultured Candidatus Bathyarchaeia archaeon
GCCCTATTAGGTATTGTATTCCGAATTTGCTTCCGTTCTCTTCGTCGGCAACAAAACAGAGGGCAACGGTTCGTTTTGGCTTGATCCCCAGATTCTTCAGTGCTTTCGCAGCGTAGATGGACGCGATCATTTCCTGCAAGTTGTCTTCAGTTCCTCTACCATAGATTTTTCCGTCCTTCACTAATGGATCAAAAGGTTTCGTGACTGTCCAAAGAGCTTCCTCTCCGGCTGGAACAACATCCAGGTGGGTGATTATCCAAAGTCTTTCCTTCGTTTCACCGTTTAGATAGGCGATTAGATTTGGCCTTTTCCTTGATGGAACTCTCTCGTCATCTGCGTCGACGTGCAGTATGTCTGTAAAACCCATTGTTTCAAGAATTTGAACGAGTTTTTCGGCTCTCTTGGATTCGCCGTCTCCGCCACTCTGAGGAGCTATTGCAGGAACACGAACGAGTTCCATCAAAGTCTCGGTCATTTCATTCCGCATTCTCTCTATTTCTTTGAAAACTGTATCAGTGTTCATTGGACACCGTCCACCTACCAGTCTAGCCTTTAGTCCTTACTTCTAGTCTTTAACGTTTTGCTGGAACTGGATAAAAAGAGCGCTGATGCTGATTTCTAGTCCAGTTGCTTGAGAGCCCTGAGCCTTTTGATTATGTTTGGATGCGTGGAAAAGATTTCCAAGATTCTTTCGCCTGTCGTTAGTTTCTTCGAAAGGATTTCGTCGACCATTTTCTGGCTTCCTATACTTCCCATCGATGACAGCTGAGCTGAATCTATTTCCGCACGGTCAGGATCGGCGATGAAAAGCGCCTTGAAAGCGCCAAGATTCTTCCTTTCTTTTCTAGCTCCTCGCATGTTTTTGGTGGCGCTGACGATCTTTGCCAGTCCTGTTGAGAGTTTCTGTGATCCATTTTCGACTGTTGATGCGCTGTGTCGATCCGCATAGTATTCTCTTTGTCTGCTGAGTGAAAGTATGAACAGATTCATTATCCATGAGAAAGCCATGAACGCGATCCCCAGGATTGGACCCATGTCATTTTGGTTTCTTCCTCTCGAATACGCAGACGAGATCATCGTTGAATAGCCTATGAAATAAGCTATGGCCGGCAATATTGAGACAAACATCATCACTTGCACATCTCGGTGTTTCAAGTGTCCGAGCTCATGTCCCACGACGGCTTCGACCTCGCCTTCGTCCAGTGTCGTCAGTAATCCCGATGTCACTGCCACGCGAGTTCCCGCTATGGGTGAACCGTACGCAAAAGCGTTTGGTAGCGGTATCTGAGCTAGCATCAACTTCGGTTTCTTGATTCCGCTTTTCCTGCTCAGGTTATTGACTATTTCATGCAGCCTAGGCTGTTCAGTTTGCGGAATTTCTTTTGCTCGGTACAAGGCATCAATAAGGTAGGGTGAAATGAGCCATTGAACAACGTTCATTCCGCCGACTAGTATGCCCAGTGTTAGGAAGTCAAAATAGCCGGTTAGACTCAGTACTACTGCGAAGAACAGGGTGGACAATCCAATTATCAAGGCCAGAGTTCCAGCCATGGACGCTCGCAGTTTCCAAACACTCATCTCTGTCACCGAGTACCTTTTTCCATGGGACTTCACGCGCTTATATTTGTTGCCCCCAACTTCTTAGATTTGCTTTTTCACGCGTCTGAAGCAGAAATTGTCGCGCGCGCTACGATGTCGTCTTTGAGCTTCGGCCCAGTAGTTGCGAATTGTCTTAGGGTTTTTGACTTGGCGAACCATTCAGCTCACGACAAAAACAAATCAATGACAAGTCTTATTAATCCATTTTCACCTATTAAATCTAAACTGGTGAACAGATTGAATTCAATCCAAAGTGTTGGAAGATACAAGAAAGACGAGATAGTGAAAAAGGAAATGTACAAGCTTCTTAGATCAAAACCAGAAGGAATTGGTTCAGAGGAATTTGTTGAAAAAATCAGGGCGACAACTAAAGCTAGTCGTGGAAAAATTTTCTCCTCGATAAAGAAATGTGAACAACTTGGCATTATGAAGACAGAAAGAAACCCTAAGGACAAACGCCGTGCGACTTATTATCCAAATTTGCAGAAAGTGAAGACTGAACAGAGATTCTCGGAAGGAATGGAATTCATTCAAGCTCTACTATCAGAGCCTAAAACAGAATTTGCAGAATCTGAAACAAGATCGTCTGGAATCCGTGTTAGTGTGGGCATCTTTACGAATTGGGGTGGAACGTCATCGCAGAGCCTAGAGGATCAAGTAAGAAGCATAGGCAAACAATTTTCGTCTGACTATGATAGGCTGTTAGGGAGCAAGGATATGAAGGTAAGACCATCTACAAAACTCGCCTTCATAATAACAATGGAATCATA
>CAZHZB010000157.1:0-2350 GCA_964537045.1 uncultured Candidatus Bathyarchaeia archaeon
TCCGTGTGATCAAGAATGCGAAATTTCTGTTGCCGAAGGTATCTCACACTTTCCATGGGCGAGATGTCTTTGCGCCTGTTGCGGCTCACTTGGCCAACGGCGTCAACCCTTCAGATATTGGGTTTGAAACAAGGAAGATGGTCGTTCCAGAATTCGCAAAAGTTGTCAAGGACAAGAATAGAGTCACAGGCGAAATTCTTCACGTGGACGGTTTTGGAAATGTAGTAACAAACATCACCGAAAAAGACATCGGAGGAATTGGAGTTAACCGGGAATCAAGTCTCAACGTGGATGGCGTGCAAGGAAGATTGAGGTTCTGCAAGACTTATGGCGAAGTTGAAGTCGGAGAACCGTTAGCTCTCATCGGAAGTCATGGGTATCTTGAAATCTCTGTAAATCAGGGTGATGCCTCGAAAATCTTTGGTCAAAAGATCGGTGATAAGATCACGTTCTGTCTGTGAGGAATAGGTTTCGTTCGAAACTTGACATGAGTATGTCGTTTTCTTGAATATGCTCTGTTCTACACTTATGTCAAGGTTGGAAATCCTGTTTTTAGGCTAACGAGTGACAAGTATTGATGATGAGCCATGTTTGAGGAGACATTCCTTAACGCTGCCCAGACTCTGACGTATCTCTTCTTGTCCTTCATATCTCTGATCATGTTTCTGGGGGCCGCTTGGGCGAGGAGAAAACCATGAGGCTCTTTGGACAGTCCAAGCAGGCAGTGAAGAAGTGGCGCATGAGAGCCCTGTTTGTTGATCTTCACCAGACAAGAGTGACAATCTGTGAATCAACGCAAAAACATGTTCCGCCCTGGGTTTATAGGCAGCTTTTATCCCGTGACAAATAGGCTGGCTGTCAGCGGAATTACATTTTGTCGTTTTTCGTGAGATCTTTCAGTCTGTTGATCCCATCGATTTCTTTGATGAAAGATGCTACGCTCTTTGGGACAAACTTTTCCCAGTTTTGCCCTTTGACGATTTTTCCTCTGATTTCCGTGGATGAATAGACTTTCCTGTCGAAGAAGCGGATGGGTTTCACTTTGTAACCTGCTTCCATGAACAGACGTCGCGTTAGCGGTTCGTTTGAAAAGACCACGTCGAAGTGTGGAGTGTATCCCTGCACGGAAGACACCCACATCATGTGAAGGTGAATGTCTGGCACTGGTACTAGCCATACTCTTTCAGAGTCTATTCCGCATTTCTCCAGCGCTTGGCGAACCATGACTAATCTTTCACCCGCGGTGAATGGGTTGTTGATGTTGTGGCTGTACTGTGCGCTGCCAATTACTATCACCAGTTCGTCAACTTCTTTCAGAACTTCTTTTATGGCATTTAGATGACCAAGGTGAAACGGTTGGAATCTACCGACGTACAAGCCTCGTTTGACCATTCAACTCATCACGTGACGTATTGCTGGTTGAAGGGAATTAACATTTATCCCTCTTCAGCCTTCCTGATCGCCAGCTCGACTGGAAAAACCTTCAGCTTCCTTCCGTTTAAGGGGATTTCCTTTTCAGAAGAATACCCTCGCTTCTCGCGTTTCAAGAAGGCGAGTTTGACATCTAAGCCTCCTGCATAGCCGCCTAAAGTGAAGTCAGATCTGACAACACGGTGGCACGGGCAAATCGGTGCGAAAGGGTTTCTGGCCATGATTTGTCCAACGGCTCTGGGTCCTCCACCGGCGGCTTTTGCTACTTCGCCGTAAGAGGTTACGTAGCCTGCTGGCACTTTACGGATGGTCTGAAGGATTTTCCATGTGTATTTTGGTAGTTGTTCCGAGGAAAGCGCAAAGCTGTGCGAAGGTTCTTTCCCGTAATAGATGTTCTTTAAGGCCGCAATCACTTGGCTTACGAATTCTGTCTTGTGTGGACTTTCGGTGAAAGCATGCCGAGAAATACTCTCGCAAATTCCTCGGAGCACGTTCTCTTTGTTTGACCCGAAGTTCGTGGCGTAGATAGTTTCCCCTTTGTAGGCAACTCCAAACCAGACTTCGCCGATTTTCTCAACGTATACGTTTATCACTTCACATAGCCTTCTGTAGGATTGTTATGACATTAGGTTTAATAGATTGTTGTTTGAGGAAATAGGTTGCTTCCTAACGGTTTTACTTTGCCTTTCTGAACATCGTACGTTCAGAATTGCGCGCTGAGTCGGGGAAAACCTATGCTTTTCTAACCAAAGGCAGTTTTCTCCAAACTCCTTTCGCCTCAAAATCTAATGAATGTCATCATCAAGAATAGTGCGCGAAATATCTGCGCGCGCTAATCGTCCTATGCCAAGTTCAATAGCGGAATGATCGTGAGCAGCACAGGAACGATCAGCAGCGCTGTCATGTTCGTTAGTTTCAT
>CAZHZB010000158.1:0-2339 GCA_964537045.1 uncultured Candidatus Bathyarchaeia archaeon
ATCAGCAAATCACTCCATCAGATTGGCTGGGCTCCTTATTTGTCAGTTCGGAGATAGATCTTTGTTGAATTTTTCCAAAGCATGCTCAAAACTGGCAACCCAGACTCCCAGTTTGGACTTGTTTTCAACAGCAACGATCCTCCCACGATGATCTACCATCATTTCAACGACGTTCTTCAGAACTATCATCGGTCGGTCAACCACTCTGCCGTCATCGTCTTTGTGTGGAACCATAACCACGTCGGCATCGTCGGCCTTGAGAAAAGTGTTCTTGTCCAAAAAGAAGCCGCTTAAATAACAATTCTTAAGCTTCTCCTTCAGCCGACGCTGTTCGCTCATGTTCAGAGCCTTCTAGAAGTCTGATGAGCAGAAGAACTCTTAAGGCTTTGATAGTCGAACTGAGCAAAACCGACTCGCCGCAACGGTTTGTTTTTCAGCATTTGTTTAACCAACGCTTAAATTACTGAACCGTTCCGCAAACATCAGAGATCCGCGTAGAGGAGACTCTCGAAATGGGTGTAGAAGAAGAGGTCATCTCATACTTGGAAACGTACGGAAACACGAGAGAAAACGATCTGATAAGCTACGGTGCTCAAAATCTAGGGCTTTCACCCGAGAAAATGAAAAAGATCCTAGATCGAATGGCAGTCAAAAACAGGGTCCATCGCATCGTCCATAACAAACTCAAACCAGCTGAAGTTTACATCACAATGGAAGAGCCTCTGCCTCCTGAAGTAAGAATTGACAGAGAAGTCTCGCACGGCGAAGTGAAGAGAATCTTGGAAGAAGCTGCTTCGCTGGCAGACCATTTAACCAAGAAAGATTTTCGATAGAAACTCCAAGCAACTATCAGACAGGAAGGGTATGCAAAACCCTTAAAGAAGGCAGACTTGTACTAGGAAACGGGTTTCCACTGTGGATTCCAAACTCAAGATAACAAGTTTCGACGAAAAGGATCAGATCTTCACAGTCTCAACCTCCTCTGGGAACACCGTGAGAATTGCCGACACTTTCGCCGAGATGTTTCCAATGTGGGTTGGCAGAGTCCTAATAACAGCTGACACTGAAAAGTGGGCTCTTACGGCTGCAAACACCGCGACCGGTCTCGCCACGAGCGTGATAATGTCTCCCGCAGAGGCAGGAATAGAAACAACTATTGCCTCAGACAAAACTCCCGACAATCGCCCAGGGGTACTGATACAGATATACAACCGCAACAGGTTTGAACTCATGGGGCAAATGATACTGCGAATAGGCCAATGCGTTATGACGTGCCCAACAACAGCTGCTTTTGACGCATTACCAGAAGCAAAGAGAAAAATAAAAGTTGGAAGAAGCATTCGCCTGTTCGGAGACGGCTTCCAGAGAAAGCGTCTGGTAGGAGAGAGAAAAGTATGGAAGATCCCAGTGATGGAAGGCGATTTCATCGTCGAAGACAAATTCGGTGCAGTTGAAGCAATAGCCGGTGGTAACTTCCTCATACTCGCCAAAGACGAAGTCTCTGGATTACAAGCGGCAGAAGAAGCGGTTGAGGCAATAAAGAAAACTGGAACCGAAGTCATCTTGCCTTTTCCTGGTGGAATTTGCCGTTCAGGATCCAAAGCAGGTTCACTGAAGTACAAGCTCAAAGCATCCACGAACCATCCGTTCTGTCCCAAGCTGAGAACTCTTGTGACTGATACGCAAGTACCCGAAGGCGTGGAATGCGTTTACGAGATCGTGATAAACGGTCTAACGTTAGAAGCCGTCAAGAAGGCGATGAACGCAGGTGTAAAGGCTGCCGCAAACGTTCAAGGTGTCGTGGAGATTACCGCAGGCAATTATGGAGGCAAACTCGGTCCGTACAAGGCGTTTCTGAAAGAAGCTTTAGACCTAACGTGACTTTTTCTCCCAAAATCTTATTTGATTCCTTACAGATTTAGCTTTAATACAAAAAAACGTTTGTGAGAGCAGTTGAGCACCGCAAAGAAGACTTCTCTTGAACTGTTCAGGCTGAAAAAGACACTGCAGACACTGGCCAGCAAAGAAGGGCGGGGAACCGAGCTTGTTTCACTCTACGTTCCGCCTGGAAAACAGATCAGCGACGTCCTCAACCAACTGAGGGATGAGTACGGAACTGCCTCCAACATAAAATCCACAACTACACGAAAAAACGTTCTGGACGCCATTGTCAAAGTCCAACAACGCCTCAAACTCTTCAAAGAACCACCTGAAAACGGGTTGGTAATCTTCTGCGGAGCAATTCCGCAAAATGGAGCCGGAAGCGAGAGAATAGAAACCTACGTCATCACTCCTCCAGAACCGATCCACATAAACCTCTACAGGTGCGATGCACGATT
>CAZHZB010000159.1:0-2314 GCA_964537045.1 uncultured Candidatus Bathyarchaeia archaeon
GCCAAGAAGTGTTGAGCCATGTCGTCGATGCCTTTCTGGCAGAAAACGACGTTAGCACCAGACTTTTTGATCTTTTCCACCATTTCCTGAAGCATCTTGTTTTCTTGATCTAAGAAGGCTTTCATCTGGTTTGGATCACGTATTCTGATTTCAGCGCTCATCTCTGTCTTTTCTATCTCTAGAGCTGCGTCGATTAGTGCGATCTTTGCTTTCTCTACCATTTTTGGCATTCCTGGATGAACTACTTCTTTGTCTATCACCAAGCCTTTGACGAGCTGAGATTCGAACAGGCCTTTTCCAGTTTTCTTTATGACCTGAACGTTGTCTATGTCTGCGACGTTTTTGTCTCCTCGTTTCTCCACGATCTGCATTACGGCGTCAATAGCCATGTCGGCGAAATGCTCTTTTGCGTTGCCAATTGCCTTGCTCGACATCGATGTGATGGCAACTTTTCTGAGGGTTGCGCGGTCGTCTTCTTCGACTGGCCATGCAACTTTGTTGATTGCTTCAACGGCTTTCACGGCTGCTTTGCGGTAACCGCTGACTAATATCGTTGGATGAATATTTTGGTCCAAGAGTTCTTCTGCTCTCTTGAGAAGTTCGCCTGCCAAGACAACTGCGGTTGTTGTTCCGTCTCCCACCATATCGTCCTGAGTCTTTGCTATTTCCACCATCATTTTAGCTGCTGGGTGCTCGACTTCTATATCCTTCAGTATCGTTGCGCCGTCATTGGTAATGGTTATGTCCCCGAGACTGTCGATGAGCATCTTATCCATTCCACGTGGTCCTAATGTTGTTTTGAGGACTTCTGCGATAACCTTCGCAGCCATTATGTTGTTTTTCTGAGCTTCTTTACCTCTGTTCCTTGTTGTTCCTTCTTTCAGAACCAGGACTGGTTGTCCCGACGCTGTCGTTGTTAAGTAAGCCATACATACCCTCCATTTAATACTAGAATTTTTTCTGCGCAAATAAGCAGAAAGACTCGATAATATAAATCTTACCTCTAGCTGTCTCAATCTCCAAGTAAACAGCATCTTATTTTTCGGCATTCAGTCGTCCAGTCATGCGCCAATGTTAGCTACAACATGAGCGGTCCAACAGCTTAAATCTTGGCAAATCATGTTGATTCTTGGTGGGCGAACCTTGCGTGTCTCCGTTCGATATTTCACAGTTCTGCGAGAGATCGTTGGCAAGAAAGAAGAAACGATCGAATTCATAAAAGGCCAGAAGGCAACTGTGAACAGCGTTCTGAAATGCCTAAGCACGAAATACGGAAAAGAATTCGACGAATACGTTTATGATCCAAAAACAAGAGAAGTCAAAGGCTTCCTCCAATTCCTTGTCAACGGACGAAGTCTATCAGGAGCCAAGCCAATGGAATCACCACTCTCAGACGGAGACGTTCTCGCTATTCTTCCCCCTGTCAGCGGTGGTTAGAAGAAACTAGCGGCCAATCTGGAAAAATGAAGGGGCATCTGAGAATAGTTGTTGAAAACCGTGGTCGGCAGCTTCCCGCCGAAGAAACTTCCACTTGAAAAAGCCACCAAATGGGCGGTAGACCTCCAACTTAATCATGACTTGGATATCGTTTCAGATGGCGAACAACGAACAGACATGATAAGCTACTTCAGTTCCCTGCCTGGCCTAGGAATGAAATCGCATGGACCCTACATCAAATCCCAGATACTACCATTGGAAGATCCCAAAAGCCACGCAAAACTCGAGGATCTGCGCTCTGTCAAAGACTACCTGAAACAGAAAGGCAGAGAAGACGTGAAGGTGAAGGTCTCGATTACAGGTCCGATTACTCTGGGTTTTGCGTGCGCCTGCAACGGCGTCGGATACTACAGCGGCCTAACAGACAAGCGACTGTACTCCGATTTTGCATTTGCACTCAAACCGCTGGTAGAAGAGGCTACAAAAACCGACTGCTATGTCCAGATAGACGAACCGAGCCTGTCAATACGAGTCATGGAAGGCTCGCAGGCTGTCAAAATCGTGAACCAAACAATGTCAAATCTTCCAAATTCAATTCGTGACGAGGAAAAACTGATTGTTCACGTTTGCGGTTCTTTGACAGATTCTTTGTTTCGAGACCTCATGAGTCTGGATGCACCCATTTTGAGTTTGGCCTTTAGTGCTCCGAAAGTCAGGGCAAACTTGGATGTGGTTTCGAAGTCACTTCTGGTGTCTAACGGAAAGAAGCTGGGACTGGGCTGCGTTTCAGTGCAAGCCAACAAGAAAGAAGAAGTTGAGAGCTTTGAACAGGTAGTTCAAAGACTTGAAATCGCAAGGAACAGATTGGGAGAAGAGC
>CAZHZB010000160.1:0-1086 GCA_964537045.1 uncultured Candidatus Bathyarchaeia archaeon
GTAACGGCTGAAGGAAACGTCACTTACGAATTCACACGACCATGAGCGCGCGCTAGTCAACACTTGCATACGCTAACGTAGCTCTTTGGCTGCCAGTTCTACGGCTTGTCTACTGTTGTACCGTGGTCTCCAACCTGTGTTGAGCAGTTTGTCGATTGATAGTTGCATCGTTTTCACGTCGCCTTTCCAGCCTCTTCCTCCATCCACGCCTCCGGTGAACCTCAAGGCAATTCTCGGACGATTCATTGCTGATGCGACTATCTTTGCTATCTCTTTCACCGTGATGGTGTTTTTGGTACCAATATTGTAGATGTCCACCGTCTGGTTACCCTTGAGAAAACGTTCTGTGACGTGCATTATCGCATTTACGCAGTCTTCTATGTGTATGTAAGATTTTTTCTGCGTGCCGTCGCCCAGAATTTCAAGTTGTCTGGGGTTCGCCTTTATTTTCTTGATGAAATCTACTATGACTCCATGATCTGATTTTCGTCCGATGACGTTTGCGAATCTGAGAACGAGAGCTCTATGGTTGAAGGTGTGCGCGTAGCTTGCGATGAAGGCTTCGCAGGCGAGTTTTGAAGCGCCGTAAGTCGATATGGGAACTAGTGGTGCATAGTCTTCGGGTGTGGGAATCTTTGAGGCTTCACCATAGACCGTTGAGGTTGAAGCAAAAACAATAGTCTTAGGCGTTTTGGCTTTTCGAATGGCCTCGAGCAGGTTGAAGGTGGCCAGGACGTTTTCTTCAAGATGGACTTTCGGATTGGTTTCGCCTATTTTCACTTCTGGATTAGCTGCAAAATGGAAGATTATATCGCATTCCTGCACGATATTGCTGAGCTGTGCATCTTCTTTTTTGAGATCCATTTCGACGATTTCAAGACAAGGATTGTCTAGCACGTCCTGAAGGTTTTCCTTTCGTCCGCTGGAGAAATTGTCGACAACTGTAACCCTGTAGCCACTGTTCAGCAATCTCTCGACTAGATAGCTTCCAATGAAGCCAGCTCCCCCCGAGACCAGAGCGGGCGCGTTTTCTTTCTTCATGCGAACGTGTTTACCTCATGTCTTTACTCTGAGATTCTAGTACTT
>CAZHZB010000160.1:1096-1473 GCA_964537045.1 uncultured Candidatus Bathyarchaeia archaeon
ATTGTAGACGCCTGTAACCCTGTAGCCACTCTTCAGAACTCTCTCGACTAGATAGCTTCCAATGAAGCCAGCTCCCCCCGAAACAAGAAAGGGGCAACCCATGCTTTCTTTCTTCATTCGAATGTGTTTACCTCACTTGTCTTTACTCTGAGATTCTAGTACTTATGTTACGCAAAACGCTTATTCGCAGAAACAACTTCATTTGTTTTTAGGGTTCACCTCGCGCGCGCTCCTGATTTGGCGCGCGCTGGATTGTTGATCGGCCGCTAACTTGATTTGTTGGCAGAATAACTTCAACAAGGTTTGGGGTTTTTCGTAGGGTTGGCAAGCTATCGTTGGTTGCTGAATGTACTACTTTGCTGATCTTGCATCCTCAC
>CAZHZB010000160.1:1483-2310 GCA_964537045.1 uncultured Candidatus Bathyarchaeia archaeon
GTAGTTGTGTATGGCTACGGTCAGAGGAAAGAGGATTCCTATGCGCAATGCCATGTTTTTGAGTTTTCTTTGATCTATCAGCAGACTTGTGTTTCCGTCATATGCTGATGCTAGTTGTGCGGTTATGAGGAGGATTATCCCCGTTACTGCGAACCAGAGGCTCAGGTTCCACAAGTCTAGCGGTATCTGCATTTCTCAATCCTCCAGCACGGTGTACTGGATCTGTGTTGTTTCATCTGGGAGTGTTTCTTCTTTTTCTATGGTAACAGGTTTTCCAGTTGCTTTGGCTAATACGCAGGCCAAGGCGCTAGACAGAGGGCAGCCTACGGTTTCATGTGTTCTTTTCAGTTTTCTTGTTTCTTCGCACAGAGCCTCGAAGATACGGTTTTTCATTTCAATGATAACTGTGTTGTCTTCGGTTTGGACGGTCTGTATCACGGTAGATTCTGATCAAAATATCGTAGAGTGCTTTCAACCAATCTACGTCAATTGGTATTTCCATAGGAAAAAGAGGTATGCTTGAAGGCTTTTAGCTTTTGGCTAACTTGTCAAAGACTTTCTTATTCTGTTTGATTATACGCTCCACTGACTCTTTCAGCTGCATTTTGCCGCTTTCAGTCTTTACGTCAGTGCAAAAATGGCTGGTCACCGTTTTCTCCTCTTTCTTACCCATAGGATACGACCTTTATATAACCTTGCTTCCAAGGATGCTGCATTCTGGTTTATTGCAATTATGAAATGGCACTACATATGATGGATTCATTTGACTGACGAATCTGCTTGCATGATGCCGAAGATGTTTCCTTCAGTATCTTTACAATAAGCAA
>CAZHZB010000161.1:0-2280 GCA_964537045.1 uncultured Candidatus Bathyarchaeia archaeon
AGATACCCGAACATCTCTCGGAACGCTTACCCCAGGTAGATGGAATATTCATGCAAATGGAGGATGAACTGGCTTCTATAGGCGCGGTTATGGGAGCAAGCTGGGCCGGGAGGAAGGCTATGACTGCCACGTCTGGCCCTGGTTTCAGTCTCATGCAGGAAACTATTGGCTGGGGATTCATGAGCGAAACGCCTTGTGTCATAGTTGATGTACAAAGAGCTGGACCTGGAACGGGGCAGGCGACGAAGTGCGGTCAAGGTGACGTTATGCAAGCAAGATGGGGCACGCACGGCGATTTTTCGGCGATCGCGCTTTCTCCTAATTCAGTGCAAGAGATGTTTGAGCTCACGATCAGGGCGTTCAACCTAGCTGAAAAATACCGTACACCTGTGATCCTGCTAGCCGATGAAACTATAGCCCATGTCAGAGAAAAACTGACCTTACCACCAGTTGAACAGATAGAAATAATCAATCGAAAAAGACCCAAGCCGGGCGACAAAGCCTTCTTCGGATTGGAAGATGCTGCACCAATGCCCTCCGTGGGCGAAGGATTCAATGTAGCTGTGACGGCCTCAACTCACGATGAATACGGCGTGAGATTCACGCAGGATGCCCTCGTTCACAGAAGAATCGTAACCAGACTGAACGCCAAGATAAACAACCATGTTGACGACATTGTCGAAGTAGAGAACCATAACGTTGGCAATTGTGACGTAGGCGTGGTTTCGTACGGCTGTACCTCTCGAGCTGTCTACGAAGCTGTTGAACAGGCAGAAGCAAAAGGAATCAGGATAGGTCATGTTCGACTGAAGACGATTTGGCCATTCCCAGACAAGCAGGTCAGACAACTGGCTGAAAATGCAAAGAGAATCATAGTGCCTGAGATGAATTTGGGACAAGTCTGTCGTGAGGTGCAGAGGGTCGCTTGTGGTTCAGAGGTTGTTCCACTCAACAAGATAGGCGGAGGAGAACTCATCACACCCGAAGAGATCCTTGAAGAGATCATGAAAGGAGGAAAGTAGAATGACTGAAACATTCTCTTCACGAAAATACATGCGAGACTTGAAACTGCCCTTCTGTGCAGGTTGCGGACTATTCTCACTCAGCGATACTTTTCTCAGAGCGGTACACGAGCTGGGACATGAGAATCTGAGCAAATTCTGTTTCACAAGCGGCATAGGATGCTCCTCTTGGATTCCCTCTCCCTATTACATGGCGGATTCTGTTCACACACTGCATGGAAGAAGTATACCGCCTGCAACCAGCATAAAACTGATACGTCCAGACCTGAACGTCGTGGTCTTCGGTGGAGACGGCGACATAGTCGGCATCGGCCTCAGCCACTTCGTCCACGCAGCAAGAAGAAACACGGATATCCTTGTAATAATGGGCAACAACATGGTATACGGAATGACTGGTGGGCAGGTAGCCCCCACGACGCCTTTCAACACAAGAACCAGCACTACACCATATGGAAGCTTCGAACATCCAATTGACGCGGTGAAGCTGGCAGTCGCGGCAGGAGCAGCGTACTCTGCTCGATGGACTACCGCACACCTTGGAGAACTGAAAGAATCAATAAAGAAAGCCCTTCAGATTCAGGGTTTCAGGTTCATCGAAGTTGTAACTCACTGTCCGACAGCTTATGGCAGGAGAGCAGGGTTCAAAGATTTGGGGGAGATGCTCAGGTACTTCAAGGAAAACGCAGTCACAATTGAACAGGCCGAGAAAATGAGAACAGAAGACCTTGAAAAGAAGATAGTCATCGGAGAATACGTGTCCAAGAAACGCACTACACTCCTAGAAGCAGTCTCTGCGATGATGAAAGGAGCAAGACAAAATGACAAACAAAACAGAGATTAGAATGGGCGGAAGCGGTGGACAAGGCATAGTCCTAGCCGCCCAGATACTGGGCAAAGCTGCAATCCTAGACGGAAAGAACGTCCTTCAAACACAAGCCTACGGCGCCGAAGCTAGAGGAAGCCTCGCAAAGAGCGAAGTAATAGTCTCTGATGGAAAAATCGGCTTCCCGGCCGTCAGAAAACCCGATGTACTTGTCGTCATGAGCCAAGAAGCACTTGACAAGCTTCTGAAAGACTTGAAAGAAAATGGAATCCTGATTATTGACAGCACGAACGTCACCACAACGGCTGAGACAAGCGCAGAAGTTCACAAGATACCAATGACAGAAACTGCGAAGAAGCAGTTCGGAGAAGCCATCTACGCAAACATGATCATGCTGGGAAGTTTCACCAAGATCACTGGGTTGGTCACCGTTCA
>CAZHZB010000162.1:0-2275 GCA_964537045.1 uncultured Candidatus Bathyarchaeia archaeon
TTCATGGAGATTCTGAAAGACGAGGAAGACCACCACGACACGTTCACAACTCTTCTCGAACAAGTTTAGAACCGAAAGAGAGAATACTCCAATATTCCTCATCTTTTTCTATTGGTTCCCACTGAAATATGCGCAAAGCAAACCTGCAAAAGCTTAATTTTCTGGAAACAGTCCTTACTGGAATTGGATGAGAAATATGAAACGCAAGGGCGAGATACCATTGTGCGAAAGATGCCAGAATCCTATTGACAACTGCAAGTGCGTATGCCCGTACTGCGGCAAATCCTCAGGTTGTGACTGCTGCATAGATGACGCTGTGACAGGCGGCTGAGACAAAACTTTTAGACTCGCCTTTCTCCTAAGACAAGATGAAGAGGAAAAGTATGAATGAAATAAACTGGATGGCTGGTGGACCGCAAGGTGCGGGAGTCGACTCGGCGGCCAATATTCTGGGAAGAGCTTGCGGTTACGGCGGCCTCTACGTCTACGGCAGAAGAGAATATCACTCTAACATCAAAGGACTTCACAGCTACTTCCACCTTCGCATCTCAGACCAAGAGGTCCACGCCAACGTGAACGACGTTGACCTGCTGGCCGCATTCGATGCTGAAACAGTGGTAAGGCATATCAATGAAGTCGTTCCCAACGGCGGTATAATCGTTGACAAAGAACTAGTCGGCACTAAAGTCTTCAACATTCCGACTCTGCCTTACGAATTCAAGGACGAACTTCACAAGTATGTTGACAGAAAAGGTCTCGGCGACACTCTAAGCGACTTCTTAGACGGGGCAAAAAAAGAAGGAGTTCATATCTTCCTCATTCCCTACACAGACCTGCTAAAACAAATAGCAGCGAAACTGGGAATCGAAAAGCTCATCACAGTCACCCGCATGATAAACGTGCTGACAATAGGCGTTTCTTTTGCACTTCTGAAGTATGATCAAAGTTTGATTGAGAAAGCTGTGCTGACCGTTTTTTCGGACAAGCCCAAAGTCGCGGACATGAACATCGTGGCCCTCAGAGAAGCGTATGCGTACGCTTCACACACCTTCACGAACAGCTTTCCCCGCAAGCTTGAAAAGATCGACACCACGGAAGAGAGGATTTTTCTTTCAGGCAATCAAGCAGTCGCGATGGGAAAGGTTCTGGGAGGCTGCAGGATCCAAACCTACTATCCTATAACTCCCGCAGCAGATGAAAGCGAATACTTGGAAGCGCACGAAATTCTCAAAACGAAAACCGGCGATGGGTCGATACTCGTCGTGCAGACTGAAGATGAAATCGCTGCGATAAACTCTGCTTCCGGAGCCTGTTTGGCCGGTGCCAGAGCGGCAACATCCACATCGGGTCCAGGGTTTTCGCTGATGGTTGAAGGGCTTAGCTGGGCAGGCAACTGCGAGGTTCCAGTCGTAGTAACCTACTATCAACGTGGAGCCCCAGCCACAGGTTTACCGACTCGTTTTGGGCAGGCAGACTTGCAGTTTACCGTGCATGCGGGGCATGGGGATTTTCCGAGAATAGTGCTTGCGTCTGGCGATATCGAAGAGTGTTTCTACGATGCTGCTTTGGCATTCAACTACGCGGAGAGATACCAGATGCCCGTAATTCATCTTATCGACAAAGCATTAGCCAACAGTTCTCAGACTTACAGATTTTTCGATACGGGCAGTTTCAAAATAGAAAGAGGCGCGATTCTTGGAGAAAGTGAACTGAAAGATCAGCAGTATCGACGTTTCGAGTTTACGGAGAGTGGGGTCTCACCGAGAGTTTTCTTGGGAACGAGAAATGGGGTGCACTGGTACACTGGAGATGAGCACAACGAGGTCGGACACATAAGCGAGGAGCCAGCCAACAGAGACATGATGGTTGAGAAAAGAATGAGGAAACTCGAAACTGCTGACAGAGAGATACCTTTGGTGGAAAAGCTGAAAGTTTTTGGCGATGAGGAGTCAGAGAACCTTGTGGTGAGCTGGGGCTCTCCGAAGGGCGCAATCCTTGAAGCAATGAACAAGCTAACCCAAGAAGGTCTAAGTCTCAAGTTTTTGCAGATTCGCATGATACATCCATTGCCGAAAGAACACGTTGCTGAACTGTTGAAAAACGCAACAAAGATAATCACTGTTGAAAACAACTATTCAGGGCAGCTTGCCGAAATCATTCGAGAGAAAACTGGAATACAAACCAACTTCCGAATCCTCAAATTCAACGGGAGGCCCATAACAACGACCGAAGTGTACGGCGCGTTGAAGAAAGTTCTTCTCGGTCAAGCTCCAGA
>CAZHZB010000163.1:0-2261 GCA_964537045.1 uncultured Candidatus Bathyarchaeia archaeon
ATGTTCTTGGAGCAGGTTCTGCTCGGCGCCAAGTGAGACACATTTGTAAGACAATGGTAAAGAGGCTTGTTTGTGAAAGAAAAAGAGATAATCCTTCAGATTCTGGGAATGCACTGTGCCGCCTGCAAACACAGAGTACTTGTAGAAAAAGAAAATTCGCCCGTATAGTGGCAACGTCTACACCGCGTTACTCTCCTTTGTCTTTATTGTCCGCTGACGAACTTCAAGGGGTTCTTGTCAAACGTTATCTTGCACGATTGAGCACAGAAATAGTAGGTCTTGCCTCTGTACTGAGACTTGAATTTTGCAGTTTTCTCGTCAACCATCATTCCACAAATGGGATCCTTCGCCATGAATGTTCCACCTCCGTCATCCCATACTTTGAAGCCTGTTCTTGATTGTAGTACGTGTCTTATTTTTGTTTGCCGAAAACTAAATGCCTCCTTGGGTCATAGTCGAAGTGTGCCAAGGGTTATAGCCACAGACCAACAATAGTTGAAATGTGGGGCTGAACCGTGTGAGTGAGACGCAGGCCCTTTCGCCTGAAATCGTGAGCGCAGCCTTCGAGAAGTTGAAGCTCGGTTTCAAACTGTCAATCATTTCGATTGTTCTGTTCGTTGCTAGCCCCCTTTGGGGAGCGGGTTTCCTCGGGTTCGGGCTTATTGCGATATACATTCTGAGTGTTTACCAAAGAGCAAGCGGTTGGAAGCTCTTAGGTTTTCGGGAAACACGAACCACAATGCTAGTCTGCGCGGTGTTCTTGGTTGTATATCCATTCTGCTTGTTACTTACTGGTCTCTTTCTATGGGGGTTTTTTGATATGCTGATAGTTACGGGTTTGATTTTTTGGTTTCCTCTATTCCCTTGGGCACTGTATACTTACGTTGAGAACCGCAGCATGAAAGAGCTTGAAAAACGGTTGCGCTTAAACCTGAGATCTGCAAGGATTTTAGCTCTGATTGGAATTGTTGCTCTTGTGATGGTAGCTTGTTTCGGCTGGATTTTGCACCTCTATGCTCTGAATTTTCCCTTTGTCTCAGGAATTTTTGCATCCCCTTTTCTCATAGCGTCATGCGTGTTACTCATAAAGAGATTGAAGCCATCGTCAGACGTGCCTGAGATAAATCTAGAGCCAGTCAATCGTCCATGAGCGGAAGGTCTCTGATTCTTATGGGCTTCAGCGAAAACTTTGAAACACTCTTGAGATGGCGAGAGCGAGCCAGAGAGGAAGATCTCTGTTTTTCGTCCGTAGCGTTCTGAGGTTCCAGAGACCGTTCCTTTCTTGTCTCTCAACAAACCAATCAAGAGCTTTTCTAATATCTTTGTCTTCACTTGAAAATCCGAGTTGAGAAAGCGAATCCAACGACGAAAGAAGATCTGTGAACCAGAAGGGATGCGAGAAGCCGGTCCAGAAACTCGATGCCTTTCTGTCTGGATACTTGTCAGGTTGAAAGAATCGTGATTTCAAGAGCCCGCCCGCACGAATAGCCTGAAGGTTATTTCGATGTTCTGGATGCGCAGCAAAAGCACGGAGTACTACGCCTGTCACCAAGTGAGAGAAAGGTTTTGACCGATCCGGCATGACTGGTTCCGGCTTCTTGATAGCTTCCATCAGTGTCAAAGAGTTCTTTCCTTGGAGGGTTCTGAAAGGTATTGCCCATCCGCCATCGTTCTGTCGCATGTTCAGCAGCCAATGGAATCCTGCTTCTATGCGGGTATCTTTGTCATAGCCAGCTTTTATGAGAAGTTCCATTATTGCTGCTGTGTAGTAAGGCGTGTACTGGTTTCCGATGATTCCTCTCAAGTCCCCTTCTTCTGTTTGAAACTTGAACATGAACTCG
The DNA here is from genome assembly GCA_964537045.1 of uncultured Candidatus Bathyarchaeia archaeon. GTDB lineage: Archaea > Thermoproteota > Bathyarchaeia > Bathyarchaeales > Bathycorpusculaceae > DASPPK01. Next base: position 1,842 of record CAZHZB010000163.1, read on the forward strand.
GCGGCATTCTTCAACGCAGGATGTTCTCGTGTGAAACCGTACTGTTCAACTAGAATGCCAAGAATTCGAAAAGTTTCAAGTAGATCATAGTCTTCCTGTGAACGGATTTTCAGTTTTGCACTGGGATACTTCCATGAACCGTCCTTTTGTTGCTTGGCAAGAAGCTTCTTTGCTTCAGGGAGCTCCCACAATTTCTCGACTGGTTCTTTCCAGTCATCAAGGAAGTCACACTCTGCAAAGTGAGAGATAGCCGCATTCTTGGAGTTGAGTAAGCTTGGGACAGGGTTGTATTTCAGTTGTTCACTCCATTCTGGCACTTTTTTCTCCGTCCACTTTTCATGTTTCACAGCGCATACTACTGTCTGGAAGACTTTTAAATCCTCATATGGAGAACAGGAGAATAGTTGGAATCGGTGTGCT
>CAZHZB010000164.1:0-2248 GCA_964537045.1 uncultured Candidatus Bathyarchaeia archaeon
CTTACTAAGAACAGCGAAAGGCTTCTTGAACAGTGTTTCGACTCGATATTCAAAAATGTTCCTGTGAACCGGCTTATTGTTGTGGATGGGTACTCTACTGATTCCACTGGAGACATCGTGCAGAAATACAGACAGAAATATGGAAATGTGGTTATGCTCAGAGACGGCGGCACCCGTGGAAGCGCAAGGTTAAGGGGAATAAGAGAGGTGGAAACTGACTGGTTCCTCTTTGTGGACAGCGATGTCATTCTATGTGATGGATGGTATGAAAAGGCTAGAAAATACATTGAGAATGACGTGGGTGGAGTGTGGGGAACAGAAGTGTGGGCGGGTATCCGTCGCCCCGAAGTGTTGAAGCTGTTTTTGATGGTTACCAGGCGGGTCTTTGAATTAAGAGGAGGGACGCACGATTTGCTTGTGCGTTCTGAAATTGTCAAGGACATAGACATTCCAAGAGATCTGCACGTTTTCGAGGACGCCCATATCAAAGAATGGATAACTAGGAAGGGGTACAGAGTCGTTCCCACGTATGTTCCATTCTGCTTGCATCATAGGCCCGAAACGGTGTGGACCGCCAAAGGAAGTCGGGACCTCATCGTTGAAGCCCTGAGACATGGCTCTTTCAGGAAGATGCCGAGGTACTTTTTCGCCTATTCTTTCTACACTTTCTACGTAGCGTATAGAATCTTTACAGAAAGAATGAAACATTGAACTGCTGACGCACCATGGGAGCGATGGTTTGGGAATATCTGTTGCGATCCGAACAAGAGACAAAGAGAAGCACTTCGATTCCCTTCTGGAAAGTCTGTCCTCTCAAACGGTCTTGCCGTCCCAGCTGATAGTCGTAAACAACTATTCAAGTGAACTGGCGCGCGACAGCCTCAAGAGTCATCTGATTAAGGAATGCAGTCGAGTTTTCAGAAAGGAGCCGGTGAATGTCAAGCTTGTGTCTCTTTCGGACGACGAATTCTCGCATGCATACTCGACTAATCTTGGCGTAGCCACTGCGGACAACGAGTTGGTTTGCATCACTAACGCGCACTCTCTTCCCACTTCGGCTAAGTGGCTCGAAAACGGCGTGAAGTATTTTGCAGACATGCAAGTTGCTGGTGTAAGCGGCTACTTCGTTCCGGATCATCGGGGAGGCATTTCTGCGAAACTCGACAAAGCCGTCTACCAGTTTACGCAGAGATCCGTTCTGCATCAAGATTGGTGCTCAACGATTAACTGCGTAATACGGAAATCGCTATGGCAGGTCTATCCTTTTGATGAGAACCTGCCGAACATCATTCCTGAAACCAAGAGGTATGGTCTCGAGGATTATGATTGGAGCAAGGAAATGATCGCAAGATCTTTCAAGATTATTGTGGATCCTGCTTTCAGTGTCTATCATTCACACGGCAACTTCTTGAACGAGACCGAGAGAAATCTGAGAAGCTACTTCGTCTACAGAAGGCTACAGAAGAAAATCAATTCCTTAAAGAGGCCGCGGACTTCCTATAGTTCCGTATTCGACGTGAAACAGAAATTGCTGACTGCCGAAATGATCAGTTAGCTAAGATTTTGCTAATGCGATCCACAAATGATCCGAAACGGGTCGTGCTAGTTTCTCTTCAGTTCCATCCTTTCGAGTTATGATTCGCTCTTTAGGCGAGGGCGAAAATTCACCGATCACTGTCGCGGGTATCTCTTTGTCTTTTAAGCTGCGTAGAATGTTTTTTGTGAGGTTTTTGTCTGCCGAGATCAGCAGGCTTCCCGAAGCAATCAAGTAGAGCGGATCGATGTCGAACGCGTCGCATATCTGAAGTGTTTCTTTCGCTATAGGGATTTTTCCCTCTGATATTCTAAAGCCGAGGTTTGAGGCGTCTGCCATTTCGTGTAGTCCTCCGGCTACTCCGCCCTCTGTCGGATCATGCATTGCATGAACGCCCCCTGAATGGTAGGCAGTCAAGGCTTCTTTTGTGACGCTGATCTTGGTGAAGAATTCTTGAGCTTTTTTCAGAGCTGACGAACTCATGGTTTTGAGTTTGTCTTTTCGGTCTGACGCCAATATTGCGGTTCCTTCGATTCCAGCGGTTTTCGTGAGTATTATGCAGTCACCTGCCTTGGCGTCTGCTGCTGTCACGTAGTTGCCTTTTTCAGTAAGGCCCATGGCGCAGCCAACTACTATTGGGTTTTTGAGTCCTGGAGTCGATTCGCAATGTCCTCCGATTATGGCCATCCCCAGTTCTTTTGCTGCTCTGTCCAT
>CAZHZB010000165.1:0-2234 GCA_964537045.1 uncultured Candidatus Bathyarchaeia archaeon
CAAGGAATTTCTTCACGAACGGATCTCACGCTTGAGAACTCTGACTAAGTATGAGAAGATACTGGTTGTTGCCATTCTCACTTACATTATCGTTTTTTCCGCGATTACGTCCATCAAATTCTACTGCTTTAGAACTCAGACTTTCGACTTCGGGATTTTCGTGCAGATCTCATGGCAGACGCTGAACGGGAATTTCATGTTTACCCAGCCCAGAGCCGGCATTAACCATCCTGCAAGCTTCCTAGGAGTTCATGTTTCACCCTTTCTTCTGGTGGTGATCTTTCTTTACGCTCTCGTTCGCAGTCCTTACACATTGCTGGTAGTCCAGACCGCTGCGTTTGGGTTTGCAGCATTCTTTATCTACAAGATCGGAAACAAGATCATTGGAAAGCAGAAGATCGCATTACTTTTTGCAATCGGGTTTCTACTCTATCCGGGAACTCTGTGGCCCAACTGGTATGATTTCCATCTTGAAGCTTTTGTGCCACTCTTTTCAGCCATGATTTTCTACTATTACTTTTCAAACAATAAATTCGGAGTGATTGTTTCGATGATTTTGCTATTGTCAACTTTCGAGAGAGCTGTGTTCATAGTTGGTCTTTTCATTTTCTACATTGCCGTTAGAGAAATCTATCTGAAAAAGAAGAAGCAGGGCACGAAGTTCCTTTCCAAGCGAATGATTTTGGCGCTGGTGATCGTGGCTATTGTTTCCGCATCCTATTTCTTGCTTTCTGAGAATCTGATGAACAGTGTGTGGCCTGATAGAGGAGTCTATCAGCCAACGAAGATCTTCGGTCAGGTGACATTCAATGATGTGCTTCTCAAAATAGCGTACATAGCTTTGCTTGCTGCGCCTCTGGCCTTCTTGTCTTTTGATTCTCCGCTGGAGCTTTTGCCTACAGTTCCGTATCTGTTCTTGGCCTTGGCTTCAAATTATCAACCGTATTTTGTCATTGCATGGCAGTATCCGGCGCTGATCTCTGCCCCATTCTTTGTTGCCGCAATTTGGGGATGGAAACATCAAGAGCGGAAGGGACTTTGGAAGAGACTAGTTGCACTTACGCTGGTGTGTTTTATTTTCTTTAGTCCAGGATCTCCTTTCATGTCGCCCCTAAGTGTAAATTGGGGTTTCCCAACGCCAACATTGGAGTATCAGCTCAGGCATCAGGCTCTTTCGAGTATTGAAGGAACAGCAAGCGTACTTGCGCAGGAGAACATCTTTCCAAACATAGCAGAAAGGAAAGTGGCATACACTCTCTGGCCAAACAACAGTGCACCACCTGACTACATCGTTGTGGATGTCTTGGATAATATGTTCTATCGCGAGCCTGGGGAAGAACCAACGCAAAACGCATTGTTACGGTTCACGGAACAGTACGACTACGGCGTGATGAAAGTTGTAAATGGCTTCATCATATTGAAGAAAGACTACAATGGCCCCAAAGAAGTCTTGATGCCTCTGCAGACATCTCTCGTCCCGTCGCAACTAAGAAAACTGGTTGTTTCTTTCGAAGATTCTTTCACTGCAACCCACTTTTTCATACCAGAATGGGTGAAAGTTGAAGGAGATCATCTTGTCATAGACAGAGGCAGATCTGGAAGTGTGTGGTGGGGTCCGTTGATAACCGTTCCTCCTGGAAAATACAGAGTTGAAGTAGAGTACACAATAAACGAGAATATCACAGAACCATTTCTCAATCTAACCTCCTACTACTGGAGACCTGCTTCCCAAAACGCGACAGTCTATGCCGAGAAAACAGTTCTGGGAAGCGAGGCGACACCTGGCCAGAAGAGCATTGCTGTCCTCGAGTTTGAAGTCAAGGAATGGGTACCCTCATTCGAAATCGTGGGCACAACTTATGGAAAAACAGATATCAGTGTCTACTCAGTGAAACTCGAGGAAACCGATTGAGAATTCTGGTTTTTGTTCCGAGTTACAACGACACCGAGACGGCTATGCAGCTTTCGGAGAAATTCTTGGCTAATCATAGCGTGAGTAGGGTTTTGCTAGTCGATGACAGTGACAACCCAGAATGCATAGAGGTTGCTCGAAAAAACAGAGATGAAAGAATTGAAGTTGTCTCGAGAGTAAGGTCTGGGAAATGGTCTGCGTGGAAGTTGGCACTATCTCGTGGGAGAGAGTATGACGCGCTGATAGAAGTTGACTCGGATATAGAAATCAGAAACCCCGATCTTGTCGTTTCAAGTCTCAGAGATTACGATGCGGTTACGGC
>CAZHZB010000166.1:0-2228 GCA_964537045.1 uncultured Candidatus Bathyarchaeia archaeon
AACCTATAGTATAATGAGGTCCTTTGGGAAGGCACAGTATTTGGCCGATTTTGCTTCCGTCTTTTTTCTCTATTATGAATGATTTTCCTCCAGAAAGAAGGCTGTCATACCATTTCTCAACTTCTGTGCGGGAACTCTGTTCGAGTGGTTCATACTCGCCTCCGAAAGCAGGATCGTTGTTCCATTCGGCGAATAGAGGCAGATCCTCTTTCTCCATGACTCTCAAGTTTGTGTTCTTGCCTTCAAGCAATTTGACAACACCATCAGTTCTATTGACTTCTACTCCAAACTTTGGCCTAGGGCACATGCATATTTGAAATCGCTGGTCAAGCTATTTTCGCGCGCGGCGTGTCCCAACGATCCTATCGATACGGTCATGTTGATCCTTGTTGACAGAATGGAGCTGATTTCTTATTTGTTTTACGACCCGTGAATTGGATCAAACTCATGGAGTGTTATTCTCGTGCACCAACGGCGACAATAGTTTAATATTGAAATGAGAGAATTGAATGTGGACAAATCGAACACTGGTTTATGGAAGTGGAGCGTTATGGGAATAAAATCCTTCGATGTGGAAAAGACTGTAATGGAATTGATTTTGACCGATGATATGGCTAAGAAGAGGCAACTAGCCAAGAACATATTTGACGCCGCCTATAGGCAAGGGGCTTATCCGGCAAGTATCCACGAGTTCTACATGGCTCGCGGCAGGGGCGAATTCGAGGGTTTCACGGTTCCCGCGATAAATCTGAGAAGTATGACCTACGATCTGGCCTGCAAGATATTCAAGGTTGGCAAGAAGAACAATTCCGGCGCGTTTGTCTTCGAGATTGCTAGGTCGGAAATTGGTTACACCGGTCAATCGCCGATAGAGTATTCAAGCATGGTTATGGCAGCGGCAATAAAGGAAAGCTACTCTGGCCCTGTTTTCATTCAAGGCGATCATTTTCAAGTCAACGCCGCCAAATTCAAGGAGAACCCTGATAAGGAGACAGAAGCTTTGCAGGCGTTGATCGCTGATGCAATCAGTTCCGGTTTCTACAACATCGATATCGACTCATCGACAGTCGTGGATCTATCCAAACCTAATTTGAAAGAACAGCAACTTCTCAATTACGAAGTCTGCGCAAAACTCACACAGCTCATCCGTCGAATCCAGCCTAAAGGCATCATGGTTTCTGTGGGTGGAGAGATCGGCGAAATCGGGCACCAAAACTCGACTCCTGAAGACCTCCGCGCATTCATGGCAGGTCTCAATGGCAAGTTGCCTGAAGGATTGACTGGAATAAGCAAGATTTCAGTGCAGACGGGAACGACTCACGGGGGCGTTGTCCTGCCTGACGGTTCTGTTGCTCAGATAAAGCTCGACTTTGACACCTTGAAGACGCTCTCGGTGGTCGCGCGCAAGGAATACGGGTTGGCAGGAGCCGTGCAGCATGGAGCATCGACGCTTCCTCCAGAGGCATTTAACAAGTTTCCGCAATGCGAGACTGCCGAAGTGCACTTGGCCACGGAGTTCCAGAACATGATTTATGAATCGAAGCACTTCCCAACTGATCTGAGGAAGAAAATCTACGAATGGCTGAAGGTCAACGCTGCAAACGAGATTAAGCAAGGTGAAACTGAAGAGCAATTCCTCTATAAAACTCGGAAGAAAGCTTTGGGACCGTTCAAGAAGGAAATCATGAGCTTGCCCCGGGAGACGCGTGAGGCGATTGCAGCCGAAGTCGAAGCCAAATTCGATTTCCTCTTCAAACAGCTCAACGTTGTGAACAAAAGGGATTTGGTTAACAGATACGTTCGTGCAGGCTCATCTTAGCCGCTGCAGTGGCTAATGCTGAAAAGATCTCGGTTTGGCCCGCCCTTTCTTCTAGCGGGCTACTTCAGTCCTCATTGGACGAAGTGTAAGTTGATACTGCTTTGAAGAAGGCTGCGAGTTTTCTTTCATCCAATTCCCCATTAGTCCTCACTCCGTTACAGACATCCACTCCAAAGGGTTGAACCTGTCTCAAAGCTTCTACAACGTTTTCTGGGTTCAGTCCTCCTGCCAGAAAGACTGGGATATTCACTTTTTGCCTTATTCTCCTACTTAGGCTCCAGTCATGGGTTCGTCCGGTTCCTCCAAGTTGTTTGACCCTCAGTGTCTGGTTTCCGGAATCCAAAAGAATTCCATTCACATGCGGGGCAACAGCTAGAGCCTCTTTCAAGGTTTCTTCTCCAGTTACATG
>CAZHZB010000167.1:0-2219 GCA_964537045.1 uncultured Candidatus Bathyarchaeia archaeon
CTGGTCTGCAACTGTTTGCTCATACAATCTTTTCTTCAGGATTGCATCACTCTTGTTTTCCTTTTTGAAGATTTCTCTTCTGATGTAGACGCCGATAGGTGATTCTAGATCTGCGACATAATTCAGCGGGTCAATCTTCAACTTGTCTGACATGTTCATCTAACTGAATCACAAAAGCTGATTTCAACCCCGAAGCATAAAAAGGGTTTGGGTGGCGGGGAGTAAAGTTTTGTCCCAAACGCGCGCTGTTGCACGCTTGGTCTTAGGGGTCTCTAGTCTTTTTCCGGGCTTTTTCCAGAATGTGGTTCCTCTTCTTGCAGGTCTTGCCAGTATTCGACTGTGGGCACCTTCCTGTTGAAGCCCACGGATTCGTATGCTTTCCGAGCGGGGATGTGTGCATCATCTAAGCCTGTGTCAACATGAGCGAATCTCAGGTTCTTTTTCCTGAAATACTGCAAGACGTGTTGATACATGAATCTTCCCCATCCCTTCCCAGCATGCTCTGGAGCCACTCCGTTGTTGTCTATGTGACCGTAGTTTTGGTCTGGGAAAAGCATGAAAGTCACGAAGCCAATGACATTCCCCTCTTTCTCAAGAACCCAGACCCATTCAGGGTGATCTCTGAATAGACGGCGCATCTGTCCTGTCTTCCGCTCTTCCCACGTCAGTTGAGGGTCATGCCTGACTGCTTGGTAGCATTGTTCGCCGAGCATTTGCACGTAGCTCCTCTGAATCGGTGCATAGCAAGCAATGGCAATTCCATCGACTCGAGGCATATCGTCACTTTGTGCATGCCGCAAGGTTGCTCCCTCTTTCCGGGCAATAGCCAATTTCTCAAATCCCCAGAAGGAAAAAAACTGCGCAGTCTATAAGAGCATTTTGTCTGCGTGTTGTTGGTTGGGATAAAACTTTACCACTGTTCCTGAGCTTTATTCAGGCAAATAGGGATTCACAGGGAATCTGTATCGTAGAGCATCGAATCCCATCTTTTCCATAGTAGAATAATATACCCGTTAGAGGCTCTAAAGGGTATATTTCGAGGCAGTTGGTTGCTAAAGCTTCTGTTCTCTTTTCTTCATTTCATTGTAGAGGTATTCGAATCCTTCGGCAATTCTTGGATCGTTTCGAAGCTTTCTGCCATATTCCAATGCAGGCTTCAACTTCTCCCATGTTCTTATGACATGTCCATGAAGCAGTTTCTCGACCAGATTGATGTCGACAAGTCTCATTTGCAGAAGGATACCTATTTCGTCGAAGAACGAGTATACTTGGTTTATTTCAACCATTCGATGTTCTGTCCGCATTTTGATGAGATCATCAGTCTCCAAACTATCGACTTTGTCCCAAGCTTCTAGCCAATCCTTGCCCTGCCAAATTGAACACAATCTTACCAGAAGGTCTGTCTTTCTCATTTTAATCTGATGCCTCAAATTTAGAATATAGTAAACAACACCAACTAGCACACCCGCAGCTGCAACAACAGCTGAAATCTCTGGTAAGTCAACCATCTTAACACCCGCAAACTGCCAATCAATGTAGTCTGTTTCTGTTCGGCTATAACTTTTCCCTGATTGTCTGACTCAAATCTTATATTTTGAAATCCAGTATTTAGAATCGGGAAGAATCATGAGTGAAGTCAAGAAGTGTCCAAAGTGCAGCGGGGAAATGGTTCAAGGAGAATTCTTGAAGAACCTTCCGAAAGTTATTGTTTCTCCGAAAAAGGGTCGTAGACGCTTCGATAGGATCATTCCCGCTTACTGCAAAAAGTGTGGGTTCATTGAAATCTTCAAGGAAATGAAGGAAGAGAGGAACTAAAGCTCAATTCGCCTGCCAAATTCCAATTGGCTTCAGCTATGACTTTTCTGCAAAATGTAAAGTGTATCCTCGCGCGGGCTTCTTGCGGTTCTCTGTTTCTCTTGGTCCCAGTTCTATCTTCATTATTCTTTCTGAGAGAATCTCAAAGCTATCCACGAGCGGCGCAAGAGGTTTCTGTGTCGGATCATGCTCATAGCCAATTACGACAACAGCCTTTCTCTCGGGCGTTTTCAACTCAAGCAATTTCACGCAGTCTCCCAGCGAGCTGGTGTTTCCCCTGTATGGATGGAGAAGATTGACCGAACAGTATTTTGCCTCGTTTCCATTATCTCCAAAAGGTGATCGATCGAAGTTTTATCCTACGCATGAGATCTGAAACCAGATCCGTTCTGATCAGCGCGAAA
>CAZHZB010000168.1:0-2201 GCA_964537045.1 uncultured Candidatus Bathyarchaeia archaeon
GGGTTTTCCTGTGGCTGCGGGTGTTTTGACGATTATCGGTGCGTGTGTGGCTGCGGTCAGCGGGATAGTGGGGCTGATAGGATTCTACACAACCATTAGTTACTCCTATTATTATTACTACCATCAGTACGAATGGTTGGCTATGGGAGCTTTCGGGATTCTTGGCTGCGCATTGGGCCTGACCGGAGGGATATTCACGTTGATGCGGAGACGGTTCGCGCTTTGTATAACTGGGATGGTTCTCATAATAATTTCAGGGTTTGTTACGGTTGGGGCGTTTGTTTTGATACTTTGGAACGGGTGGGGCATGGGCTTGTTGTTTGGGTTGCCATCCATCGTTCTTTCGGTCTTGAGCATCATTTTTGCATCGGTGTCTAGAGGAGACTTTGCTTAGAGCATCGAGTTCTGTTCTAGTATGCGTGGCTCCGCAGTATGGGCATCTGTCGAGAGTCGCATCGTACAGGGTGTTGCGTGAACGAGGCTGGTTACTGTCTGATCTTTATGATTTCTGCAGGGTTCCTTTGCCTTTTGAGTCGATGAGGACTTCTCCTTTTTCGATGTCTGGGACTTGGCTCATTTTGATTTGGCCTGTTAGCGTGAGTAGGAGGTCGGTTTTGGAGATTGTGGTGACGGTTTCGCAACGGGTTTTGTCGAAGATGCTGTTGGAAAGGATTATGTTGCGGATTTGTCTTTTCAGCAGACTCTCTTTTCTTCTTCTATGCGGGATAGAATCACCTCTAACGCCACTAAAAGGCAGCAACTTACAGCGTAGCAATAGTAGGAGAATTAGAAATATCCAATGTGCCTGAGACAATGTCTCATTCCGTGCATTGAAAGAGGTCTTCGGACGGTATGAGATTTGGCGCGCTATTTTCGATAGGCAACGTAAATGTCTGCTTCGATCATTTCAGAGTTGGTGTTGAAAAAGTGATGAACAAAATAGATGTTTCCATCACCGTCTGGAGAAGGTTCTCCGGCGAACTGGGAAATGATCAGTTCCGGTTCTGACCATGTGCCGTTCACTTTTGTTGATCTGAAGATTGCTGGTGAACCCAGATATGTTCTTGTGAACCAAAGTTCGTTTTCGTTTTGAGTTATGAATGGCCATCCCTCGTTTCCCGCCGTGTTGATTGCGGCAATATTCTCGGGTTCTTGCCATTCGCCACTCGTTTTTCTCGTGACCCAGATGTCAAGTTCTCCCTTCCCGCCTGACCTTGCAGAGTGGAAGTATATTTCGTTCCCGTCAGGTGTGAGGCACATTTCACCCATTTGGTAGTCTTTGTTGAGTCTGTCGCCCGCGTACTGCCAATCGGTCCATTTTCCATCTTTGAACTCAGCGGTGAACAGGACCACTCCAGTGTAGCCTTCTCGTGCAGAAGCGAACCACATTATGTTGTCTTGCACGAATTCGGCTCCGTCCAATGCAAGCTTTCCATGGTCTTGCAGTATCACTCTGGCTGCCGGGGTCCACGTGCCATTCTGTTTCTTTGATATGTATATGCCAGTTACGTTGTCGAGAATCTGCTTCTCGGGTGGAACACTCGTGTTGGGAGTGAAGAAGAAATAGAGTGTGTTTCCGTCGGGCATGACGAATGGAGAGTCTTCTGCTCCGGCCGTGTTTATCGATTGAGGCAAAGGAACAGGCAAATTCCACTCGTCTGAATGAAGGATAGGAGGAAACGTGTCTGTTTGAGGAGTCACTTTGACTGCGTCCTTCGGGATGGCGCTTTCTCTCGTTGGTATGACTGTGTCCTGTGTGGGTCCGCCGTTTAGACCCACAAAAACGGCCAACGCTGCAAGGCAGAGAACAATCAAAACAATTGCCAAGACGATTCTTCTTGAAATGGTCACCTTTCTCGCTCCTTTCAGAAAGCATTTTTACTCTTCACTATTTGTGCTTTGCCAATCGAAGTTGTGCATCGTGCCGGCGGAATAGCGCGGCCAATTCAGCACGCTAGAATAGACTGTGAAAGGTGAGGAGTTCTTTGGGGTCTCTTGACATTGAGTTGAGTTGTCCTGATCGTGAAGATAGATGAGCCGGTTGGAAATCAGTCTCTAGCGCTTTGTGTCAGGCAATTTTCCATTTTTGTTTGGGCCTTCTCTTCTGACAGACATTAGATATCTGTCTAGTTCTCGTCTAGACACGACCCAATTTCGTCCTTGTTTGTATGCTCCTAACAGTCCTTTTCTGGCGAGTAGGC
>CAZHZB010000169.1:0-2185 GCA_964537045.1 uncultured Candidatus Bathyarchaeia archaeon
CTTAGACTCACTAGTGCGTTAGCGAATTTGTCCGAGAGATTATCGAGTTCTCGGTATGTCATTGCTTTGTTGAAGTAAACTATCGAAGTGTGGTCAGGATATTCCCTTGCGGTTTTTCTGAGAAGTTCGAAGAGTGGTACTTCAGGGTATTCTATATGTCTGGGAACTCCTTCAGGCCAGAATTTGAACCATGGTTTTTCGGGAGGAGCCTGTGTGACTGTCTGGGGTTTTGCAGGTTCCTCTGAGGGGCGGAAGGGCTGTTCTCTAATCCTTTTCTTTTTGACAGACATAAGCATCTCTAGTATGTAGTATAAACGGTTGAAGAGGTAATAACATTTTTCTAGAGCGAAGGTAGGCAGGGACTGAAGTAGTGCTTATAAGTGAATTGGTCAACATTGATTTTCCGATGACTCCTCAGAAGAAACTGAAACCTTCTTTCAAGTTTTGGATAGAGTACGAAGGGAAACCGGCTTTAGGCGAAGGCGGAGCTGAAATTCTGGAATCGATCGAGAAGGAGAAGTCCATTTCAAAGGCTGCAAGGAAACTGGGCATGTCCTATCGCTACGTCTGGAACTATTTGGACAGGATTGAGAGGGTAATAGGCGAACCGATTGTAGAAAGGCACAGAGGCGGCAAGTCTGGCGGAGGAAGCACCACGCTGAATGAGACAGGCAGAGATTTGCTGGCGGAGTACACTCGTCTGAAAGAGAAGCTTTCGGTTAAGAACGAAGAATAGAATCTGGCAGGTCTAATCTTGAAAGTATTCTGGAGATTGGAAAATGATTTTACAGAGGAGTAAGATGGATAGGTAAAGGAAAAGGTGCAGTTGATCAGAAGAAAAGTGTGAAAAACGAAGCTCTTGCGTGGATGGTGAGTGTTTGAAGATCGAAGAAACGTGGATAGAATGTGGAAACGGTTTGAAGCTTTACGGAGAGGTCTACATTCCGAACACGTTTCCTGCACCTGCAGTTCTGATCTGCCATGGTATGAACGCGAGAGGATTTCACCTCCTGAAGATCTATTCTCAACTCGCCAGAACGGCATGCGACAATGGTTTTGCGGTATTGCTTTTTGATTTTCGCGGCGTGGGCAGAAGCATGGGCAAGTACGATTACGGATTTGGAGAACAGGAAGATGTAAAATGCGCTCTGAACTACCTCGCCGATCGTGATGAGGTTCTGGAAAACAGGATCTTTGTGGTCGGGCATAGTCTTGGCGGTGCGGTTTCACTTTACGCCTTGCAGGATGAGAAACGGGTTAAGGGGCTCGCGTTGTGGTCGGTTCCGAAGAATCACGATTACAACGTCAGAAAATTCATCAGAAACAGGAGAGGCAAGTTCCGCTTACAGCTCTTTCTGGCAATGGCCAAGATTGACAGTGCCTTGGGTATTGCAAGGCTTTTCAGGATGGAGGTCTACGGGATAAAATTGCGGCCTAAGTACGTTAAAGAGAAGCTTATGACATTGGACGAATGCGACGCCGCTTCCAGGTTAAGGGGGATACCTTTGCTCGTTGTGAACGGCAGGAGCGATGAGATTGTGGGTGTTGACGAAGCCGAGGAAGTATACAGGTCAGCAAACGAGCCAAAGAGCCTCTTGATAGTCGAGTCAGGCGATCATGTTTTCAGACACAAAGAGAATGAATTGGTCCAGAAAACGATGGATTGGATAAAAGGTCTGAATAGGCAGAAGGCGTGAGAAGTCTTTTAAAACTTCCAAAACATAGTGCTGATCTGGGATTCACAGATGTTTGACGAGTTTGCCGTTGAAACGCTTCAGAAGCTGAAAGATCCTGGTTTGCTGTTAGTTGGTGCCAAGAAGAATGGCAAGAGAAACGTGATGACCATCGGATGGGGTTTTGTCGGAGTCATGTGGAGACTGAAGGTTTTTGTGGTTCTCGTTCGTCCCTCGAGGTTCACACACGAGTTTGTCGAGGATGGTGGCGAGTTTACTGTTAACGTGCCCGACGAAGGAATGGAAAAAGCCGTCGCTCACTGTGGCGAGGTCAGCGGCCGAGAACATAACAAATTCAAGGAATCCAAACTTCATTTGGTGAAAGGGAAGAAGGTGAAGGTTCCTGTGATCAAGGAATGCAAGATTCACTACGAATGCCGCGTGATTCACAAGCTCAAGCTCAACCCTAGGTTGGTGCCTGACAAGGTGAAGAAACGCTTCTATCCGAAGAA
>CAZHZB010000170.1:0-2167 GCA_964537045.1 uncultured Candidatus Bathyarchaeia archaeon
CGTTCAAAAACACCCCTACCCCCCCTAGGAGGTAGGCTTCAGCTCTTTGAGTTTCTGGGTTATGAAGCGGTCAAATGCAAATTCTTTTCTGTTGTTTAGGGCTTGACGTGTGTTATTTTTTTCAGAATCACCTCTGGCGCCACTCAAGGGCGGCAAGAATGTAATGGCCTGAGAATTAGAAATAGCAGGTGGTCCTTGAAGTGATGTCTGGGTCTGTCATGTTGAAAGATCTTTGGATGGTACGAAATCAGTGTGTGGAGTTCTTGATGATGTTTTTTCGTGGGATTTCAATCAAAACACCCCTACCCCCTAGGTGCCTAGCATGAGTTCTATGTCTAGAGCGTCCTAAGACAGATTCCACCAGGAATTTGAAATCATTTGAACTCGGTTCTTCTGGGGAAGACCAGTAAAGTTCCAAGCAGTGAAGGGAGAAAAATCGGCAGGAAATAGTAGAGGAATGAGCTGGACAGTTTGTAGTCGGGTACAAGCATTGACGTGACCCAGACGCCCCCGCCAACTATTGTACAGAGCACCCCTGCAACCATGAACCATGGATAGCTTTTCCGACTCAGAGAGAGAACACCTGCGATGAGACCGAATACGAAAGCGACTAATGAAAAACCTGTGAAGAGTTGGTCGTAGAGAATCCATTTTTGTGCTATCAGCTGAGGATACCAACTGTAGATTTCCAACAACGCATCTAACGACAGCAAGAAAATGATCAAAGACGCTATTGCGGCAATCAGCATTAGGAAACCTGCAACAGACACATTCATAGTAAGGGCAGAAGGTTTGAGCCCGCGCATGCAGTATGGACAGTAAACCGCGTCATCTGGGACGTTTCTGCCACATTTCGGGCAAGTCAATGCCATACACCTTTAGGTGATTTGCAGTGAAATTAAATGTTGCGTTACTCTTTTATCTGTATAGAGAAAGACCGATTGCTGGAGTTGTTTGTTTGAGAATCATATGGGTAGTCGCGTTTGTTGCACTATTGCTGATCATGCAAACTGCCCTTATCGCTGATGTTAGCGGATACGATAATTCTTTCACCATTGAAGAGATTGAGAATCATCATATCGTGAGGCTTAACTCGAATCAGCCGTATTTAGCAGGTTTTCATGTTAACACGGATGACCTGAACACTTATGGCACGATTGATGGAACAGCCGTCACAGTCAGCTTTCTGTCAACTGAGACCAGCTTCTCAAAAGACACGTGGTTGGGCGGAGGCATGTTTGTCCAGGCGCAGGATACGAAGTACAAAAACGTGGATTACGGGTTCTACACTATTCTTGCTATTGATTCTTCAGGCAGTCTCTTCGTAGATTTGGGCCTCCATCAAACAAGGGAAGAAACGCAGCCTGTTCAGCCTGGCGACGAAGAACTTGTTTACGCTTACACTTGGCGTTTATCAGGAGTGGAATTGACTGCTCCTGTCACGTTGCGCGCACAGTGGGATGACCAAGGAGTTGTTTACTACTTCATCACGATCAACGAGAACACCATGCTGATCAAATCGGTGAAGATTGCAGAGATTCCGAACTGTGAAAACATTATACCCAAATTCTACGGTGGAAACGTGATCAACAAACCATTTCCTTTCAGCAACTATGTTAACTTCTTTCAGTTTGGAGTCATAAGTTCCAAGCCGATAGAGGATAACCATTGGAAAGTGCTAGTAGAAAAGCCACAGATGTTGAAAAACGGAGAATGGGTCAAGGTCAGCAAGGCATGGTCAATTCAAGGCAACATAGCTTTTCTGGACCAAGATTGGAGATGGGGCGGCCAACCTTACAACGGAGTGAACGCACAATACTTCAATCATCCCTTACAAACGCCATACCAGGTGATTTTTGAATACACAGGAGAGACTCTCGCGTCAGGAACGGTTCTGTGGAACCTGTCCACATCGCAGGCTGGTGAAACGACCACAGTTGAGCCGCCCACCCAGTTGGTATTTTGTTTTGCATGCGGATTTGCAGTCCTGTGGCGCTTGAACTCAGGAATTCTGAGCACTAAGAGAAGTAGCTGGAGAAAGATGATGTGCATTGTCTACACTTGTTTGAGGACTAGAGAATGATAACAGCACTCGCAGGAGGAGTCGGTGCCGCCAGATTTCTTCAAGGACTCGTCAAGAACGTTCCACCAGACAAGTTGACAATCA
>CAZHZB010000171.1:0-2162 GCA_964537045.1 uncultured Candidatus Bathyarchaeia archaeon
TCAGCGTGAACTTCGAATCAGCAAGAAAACACTTGAAAACCCCAATCCAAGTCATTTTTGGGAAAAGAATTTGGCATACATGAAGGATTATACGTAGAAAAGTTTAAATAGGCTGTTTCGTTGAAGCATTTTGCTTTTGCTGAGGGGAAAACGCAAGTTTGCAGAGATTAGGCTTGATACTTCACGTAAGTCCGAGCAAAAATATGATAATCAAAGTTGAAAAGATTCCGAAAATTGGCGAAACAGTTGTAGATGAGAACCTGAAACCCGTTGGCAGGATTTTCGACCTAATTGGTCCAGTGTCCTCGCCATACGTTTCGATAAGATCCACGGTACATGACCCCGAAAGACTGGTGAACAAACCAGTGTATGTGATCCCCTCAAGGAGGAGAAAGGAGAAGAGCAAATATGGACGATACCGATGAGGTACAAACGGATACGGATTCTGCTTCACCTACTCTGGGTCGTGAGCCTGCTAAGATCCAAAGTTGTCCAGAATGCCATAGCACAAGACTGATGCGTGATTATGAGTGCGCCGAAATCGTGTGCATGAACTGTGGATACGTACTAGCAGCGAAGATAACAGACAGAGGACCGGAATGGAGAGCGTTTGATGACGAACAACGAGCCAAGAGAACAAGAGTCGGCGCACCGTTGACCTACACGATTCATGACAAAGGACTGTCAACGATGATTGACTGGCACGACAGAGACGTCTACGGCAAAAGTCTCTCACCCGGGCAAAAAGCACAGGTTTACAGACTCAGAAAATGGCAACGACGCATAAGAGTGTCGGACGCGACTGAACGCAATCTTGCCTTCGCGCTGTCTGAGATCACAAAAATCGCTAACAACCTAAACCTTCCCAAGAGCATTCTTGAAACAGCTTCAGTAATCTACCGAAAAGCCGTGAAGGAACGGTTGATAAGGGGAAGATCGATTCAAGGCGTCACAGCGGCGGCAATATACCTTGCATGCAGACAATGTGGTCTGGCCAGAACGTTGGAAGAAATAGCACAGGCATCAAGCGTGCCCAAGAAAGAAGTCGGACGCAGCTATCGGTTCTTGATAAAAGAACTGAATTATTCAATACCACCATTGAAGCCTAGTCAGTACATCACGAAATTCTCAAATCAACTGACCATGCAAGGGAAAGTGGAGGAAATAGCCCACAAGATTCTCGGAGCTGCAAAGGAGCTCAAACTCACTTCGGGACGAGGACCCACAGGCATAGCGGCCGCAGCAAGCTATATTGCATCCGTACTTACCGGTGAAAGGAAAACGCAAAGAGAAATTGCTGAAATAGCACAAGTAACCGAGGTCACAATTCGCAACCGGTATAAGGAACTTGTTGAACGATTGATGTTCCAAATGACTGTCTAACGACCTCCTACCCTTTTTTTCTTGTTGTTCATTTGTCTACGATGATCGTCTGCAAAACAGATTTTAGATCCATTGCGCCATATAGTCACTTGAGGAGAATATTTGGTCAACTGTCCAAGATGTGGATATGCCGTAGAAAAACCTGTCAAAACCTGGCCCATCCCGTCACGCAAACCCTTGAGAAAAGGTGAAGGAGTCAAACTCGCAGGGATTTTTGATTGCCCAAACTGCAAAGCAAGATTCCGAGCCGCTGTCGAAGTCGAAACGAAAGTTCAACAGGCAGCAAGTATTAAAGACATAGTAGGAAGGATAAAAGGCATAAAGGAAGGACTCATGCTTACCCTTGTGAACCTTCGCGAAAAAATAAAGACATTGGAAACTGAAAGAGCCAGTTTGATGACGGAGATTGAGAATCTGAGGAAAGTAGCGGAATCAAGAGCCAACGCACTGGAAAATGAAGTCAGTATACTGAGAGAAGAAGTAAAATCCCTCAAGGATCTTCTTGGAAACGTAGAATGATAGAAATCGAGCAGCTTCTGGTTCGAACCGAGCTTCTTCGGTCAATCAGTCAAGAATTTCTTGTAGTATTCTTGAGCAACAGCCACCGCTTTTTCAGGGTTCTTCAGTATGGCATAGTGCCGGCCGATCAACTTTTCGGCTACACCGTAATATTCAATGACCTTTTTCACGTTTCCCTCGTAGATTGCTAAGCCTCCAGCCACGTGATACCACATACCTGCTTTTGCTCTGTCTCCATCGTCCTGAGCTTTCTTGGCGTT
>CAZHZB010000172.1:0-2128 GCA_964537045.1 uncultured Candidatus Bathyarchaeia archaeon
GCATGTTAACAATGCATAAAAGCGCTGCGGATGGCTTTGTGTTCTGAGGGCATTGATTTGTCTGAAAGATTTGCAAAAAAATGGGAAACTAACAGAGAAAACAAAGAGTTTCCAACCCGCATAAGAGAAGCAGTCAGGCCTGAGGGCCCATTGAAACCCCGCATGGACAACGCGATAAGACGCCTCGAACTTCAAATTCAAAGACTGGACCAAGCTTCGGAAAGGTTCAACCAGAAGGACCGAACGCTGTTTGCAAAAGTTGTTGACGCGTACACGAAACATGATACTGCGCATGCTAACGTATATGCAAATGAACTGGCAGAGGTTCGGAAAGTCGAGAAGCTGACGATGAACGCGAGACTCGCACTCGATCAAGTACTGTTGAGAGTACGAACAGTATCTGAACTCGGAGATGTCGTCTCCACACTGGGACCGGTAATAGGCGTTCTGGGTTCTATCAGAACAAGGCTTGTGGGTGTTCTTCCTGACGCAGAAAACGACATCGGCGAAATTGCAAACATGCTGAGCGGCGTCATGTTTGACGCTGGAACAAGCTCCGGAATGACTCTGAGTTTCAACACCATGAATGAAGATGCAACCAAGATTCTCAGTGAAGCGGCAACTGTGGCAGAGCAAAGAATCAACGAAAAACTTCCTGATCTACCACCAGGCATCGCATCAGGTTTGCAGAGCGGAAAAACAGCAACGAAAAACCCGTAAAACACCAGTTAAGCTCGTAGTGCGTTGGCTGTAGCATCACAGCTAACTTCTCATTTTTCTTAAACTTGTAAGACGTATATCTCACAGCTACGGTAGCTTCAAAAGGACTAATCTTGTTGAGTCATTTAGAAGGATACTTGTTATGATAGCGGATTTGGAGTTCCGTCCCCTGACTTCCGGAAATTGGCAAGACATTCAGACCCTGTTTGAAGAAGATAGGGTGTGCCGTGCCTGCTGGTGCATGTGGTGGAGAGTTTCCGCGGCAGACTGGATGAAGCGTAGAGGGAAAGAGAACAAGAACGCTCTGAAAGCCTTGGTTGATTCGGGAAAAGTTCCTGGAATACTTGCCTATTCTAATGGTCAACCGGTTGGCTGGGTTTCAATGTCGCCGAGGGTGGAGTATGCTAGACTGGAAAGGTCAAGGACACTGAAGAGAATTGATGACAAACCAGTCTGGTCTGTGGTGTGCTTCTTTGTGGCCAAACCCTTCCGACGAAGAGGCGTCTCCACGAAGCTGCTGGAAGCAGCTGTTGACTATGCTAGAAAGCGGGGAGCCATCATCATAGAAGGTTATCCAAGTAAGTCTAGTGAGAAACGGCAGGATCCGCTTGTTTACACAGGTCTTGTTTCCATGTTCGAAAAGGTTGGGTTCGGGCCGGTTGCAGGTTCCAAGACCAAGACAATCATGCGTTATGTCCTTGAGAGTCAAGGGCACTGACTTATGGCGCATTAGACCAACAGTTGTTAAGATGTCTAGAGCTCGCGCTCTGATTGTGGGGTTTCTGACGAGGTTGCTGAAAATCAACCGGCGTCGAGTGTTACTGGTGTTTGAAGTTGACGATTGATATCTGAATGTCACGCCTGCTGACGAGTGCGAGCTTTGATGAGTTGTGGGTTGCATAAGCATTCAGACTCCCGAAGCTTTTTTCGCGTAATTTCAACCAAAACACCCCCTACCCCCCCTAGGTAGTAGGCCACGGAGGTTCTCTTTTTTCTGAGGTATGACGTGGTCGATATCTAGTGCAGGCGGCAGAGAGTCGCCTCTAACGCTACTCGAAGGCAGCGACCCACAGTATCATACGCGTCAGAGAATGAGAAATACTCAGTGGTGCCTCGAGCAATGGCCTCTTTTGTGCATGCTGAGAGTCATTTGGAGGGTTTGAAACTGGCGCGGGAAACGCGGCGAAGGGAATAGAGAAGAAGCTGGAGAAACTCGGTTTCAAAATCGTCATGCCGCCTCTAGTCACTTACGTAGAGGAGAAGCTTGAGAACATCCAACTGAAAAGCGGAGAAATTGAGAAGGCAAAGAAGTACGCAGAAGACCTAGCAAAAATACTCCACTCATAGGCTTTGTTATCTCAAGCCGCGTTTTTTGGTGGGTCGGATCGGACTCGAATTGGCGACCTTC
>CAZHZB010000173.1:0-2058 GCA_964537045.1 uncultured Candidatus Bathyarchaeia archaeon
GTGTACTATGCTCAGGGTCCAATGATGAGAGCCCTCAAGGACATCGCACCGAACATGCCTGTGCATTACAAGTATCCCCTCAAGCTGTTTGCTCGGCCGTTGGATATGCTGGAGAAACGTCTGATTCAAAGGTTCAGAAATGTTTCAAGAGCTTTCGTGGCCAACTCGGGTTTTTGTGCATCAATGTACGAGGATTTGAACGTAACTGTCGACATGATTGTCTATCCTCCGCTCGACTGCGCCCTCTTCGAACCGTCAACCGTGAAACCTTCGGCGGACTATGTTTTGACCCATCTTGGAGTATATGGGAAAGAAGGAAACTTCGAAATCGTCAAAGCCATTGCCGATGCAGGTGTTCCTGTAAAGGTGTTTGGCAGAACATCTTTCGTGCCTGAGTCTTTGAAAGTTCATAAGAACTTGCATTTTCTTGGAAAGGTTTCAGATCGAGAACTCGTTGAATTGTACTCAAATGCCTTGTACACTTTGTTTGCTTTTGGCCATGAACCCTTTGGATACGTCCCGGTGGAAAGCATGGCGTGTGGGACACCTGTCGTCACCTATGACAGGCAAGGACCTTCGGAAACAGTGATCCACCTAGAGACGGGATGGCAGGAACATGCGAATCATCAAGTGGTGCGCCGAGCTCTGGATCTGTGGAAGAACGGATATCGGTCGCGCATGCGAACTGAATGCAGGAACAGAGCCCTGATGTATGACGCACGGAGAATAGCTGAGAAGTGGTTTGCTATTCTGGACGCGCACAAGGCTGACGAATAGGACCTGAATCACTACGTGCTGAGCTTCCGAGGCTCAAGACTCTTCTTTTTTTGACTGTTTTCGTGCCAAAAACACCCCTACCCCCCCTAGGCGTCTCACAGATGCATAGAGCAACTACAGAAGTTCTGAATACAGTCGATGATGCTTTTCGGCTATGACCTGCCAAGAAAAGCGTGCAAGAACTGTTTCTCTGGCTCTTGCGCCCATTCTGCGTCGGGCGTTTTCATCGTTTGCTAGCATGATGATTTTTTCGGCAAGTGCCTCTGGATTACCGGGAGGAACTAGTAGGCCGTTAACTTCGTTTTGGACGATTTCGGTCGGTCCTCCTATGTTGCTGGCTATCACCGGTTTGCCGCATGACATTGCTTCAATCAGTCCTTTTCCCAGTGGTTCTCCTAGAGTTGGGAAGCAGAAGGCATCGCATTCTTGATATTGTCGTGGCATGTGCGAGTAGGGAACGACTCCTTGAAAGACTATGTTCTGTTCAACGCCGAGTTTCCTTGCTAGAGCACGAAGTTCTTGTTTTTGCTTGCCTTCGCCCACTATCTTCAATTTGATGTTCAGACCGAGTTTTTTAGTCCTAGCCACAGCTTGACTTAGATAAGGAAGACCTTTCAATGGATATAGCCAACCAGCGTAAAGGATTGAGAATTGGTTTTGTTGCTGATTCCTGTGTGTGGGTCTGAAAACGTCAGTGTCTATCCCAAACGGGATGACGGATATCTTCGTTGGACTGATCAGTTTTGTGTACAGAGTCTTGACTTGGTTGCTTATGGTGATTATCCTGTCGCTTTTTTGGATCGTTTTCCTGTGCAGTCTTGACGTTAGTGGCATCAGGGTTCTTTCGTTCAGAGGTCTCATGTAGTAGTGTGAGGAAAGCGGTCCGAAAACGAATGGTTGCTTGAGGTTCTTATCTAGTAAAGCCAGTGGGCTGAAGGTGTAATTGAAAACTGCTGGAAGCATGTGGTGAACTATATCGAATTTTTCCTTTCTGAGAAGTTTCTTTGCTGTGATCAAACCTCTTGCAAGAGACTCGGTGTGGAAGACATATTTGTACAGACTAGAGCTAGTTGGCGATAGTTTGAACGTACCCACTTGATGGACGTCGACGTTTTCCAGTTTCTTGCGTATACGAACATATGGAGACAATGCCGTAAATTCATAGCCGTATTTTGCCAAGTGTTTGAACAGGTTGTAACAGTGAGTCCCCTCGCTTGTCAAAAGATGATCTGATAAAATGTAGGACGCCGAGGATACCAGAATCTTCGCCATACTGCCCGT
>CAZHZB010000174.1:0-2045 GCA_964537045.1 uncultured Candidatus Bathyarchaeia archaeon
TTCTTCAAAGAATGGTCAATGTGAGAATTTTCCAAGATGGGAATCATAGAACGGCCTATGAAGTTGCAGACACCTTTCTTCGAATGAATGGAAAGAGAATCAAGATTGCAGATCAACAAAAAGTGATTAGGTTAATAAAAGACATTAAGCAATATAGTATTGAACAGATAGCGAGTTGGCTAGAAAATGGTGAAGCGCCACAAGGATCCAATTGAGGTTTTGCACGAAAGTATTAGAGCTAACCATGAAATTCTCAAAGGCCTCAATAGCGGATCAAAAAGAGTGAGGAAATAACGGCGCGCGCTTTTCCTGCAGTGTTCGAATCGACAACAATTCTCCATATCTTGTGCAATTATGTCCGATAATCATCTTTATTATGAACATACTAGTAGATTTGAGGCGTAGAGCGGCGACCCTCACCTATGACCAACAGGACGTTTTCATACACGATAGAACCGGAAATCCCCGCATCCTACATGAAAAACCTGCTGGATTTTGTCTACCAGAAATACGTGCAGCCTCAGGAACAACGGTTCACTGATGTCTCCAGAACCGAAGTTGACGGATATCCAACTTTGACTTTCGTCACTTTGGATGAGTCCGGAAAGAGATACGTAGAAGCAAGAATAAGGGGCAGCAAACCGTTAGAATTGAATATTACTCCGCTAGGAGAAAAAGCAGACGAAGCAGCAGCAGATCAGGTTAGGCAGGACATTCTGATCGTCGCTGAAATGTTTGAAGAGAAAGTAAGAGAAAGCACACTGTTTTTTGCCTGGCGCGAAGGCGAGGAGATCCTGCCAGAGAAAGTTTCTGGCAGAGAGAGAAAATCATTAAACCGCATATTCCTTGAAACACAGGTCTTACTTTCCGTAATATTCATCACCTTAGGATTGTTCCTATTCTTTGTTATCGGACAATACACCCCGATCGTTCTCCTTGCATTTCAGTTTGTCTTCGTCATATATTCATCGAAGATCATCGAAAGAACATCCGACTGGAGCATCACCAAAGAGAACCCAACCATACATCTGCTGGAATACGGTCTGCCCATCGAAGAACACGACAATTTCAGGGAGAAATTCCCTCCAGAAAAGATCGCCAAAATCAAAGAAGAAGTCTATCAAGAGACAATCAAGAAGAACGGAGAAATCGACTGCGAAACCACTGGACAGATATTCAGAAAATACGGATTTGAATGCAACCCATCATACCTATCCGCGAGGAAAGTGAACATTTACGAACTTGTGAAAAAGGTCGCAGACAAATTCCATTTCAAAGTTCCCAAGATAGTCGTGACCAACACACTAGCTCCAAACGCTGCCGCCTCCGGACCGAGTCCAAGTCGCGGTATCGTCCTGATCACTACAGGAGCTCTCGTGCAACTGGAGGAAGACGAGCTTCTGAGCGTTTTGGGACACGAGTTCGGACACTTGAAGGGACGAGACACATTCTGGCTATACGGGCTGTCCGCCGTCCAGTACCTTCTTTGGTTCTACGTAATTTTCGGGTTCTTTCCAACGAGCTCTTTCCTTCTTCTCTTCATATACTTCTGGGTACTATCGACGATCACGTATTTCGTCGCCAAGTTCTTCGAGGCTAGAGCAGACTTGACATCAGCAATCGTAATGGGACAACCCAACGTTCTCGCAAACGCGTTGGAAGAAATAGGATTCAAGAGACTCCTCATTGAGAAAGTTCCATCCTATCGCATTCAAGAATGGGTAAGCTTTGACCCACACCCACCTATCTATTTCAGAGTCAGCCGACTGAGAAAGTTCAAAGAGGGCACGAAGATCAAGCACCCGTTGCTCCAGTCAGCCAAGGACGTGACGAGAGGCTTCTTAGACAGCCTGTGACGGCGCAGAAAGCTTTTTTCAATCACCTTTGCAGCCACGGCAGACTATCCTCATTTGCAAATTCTGAGCCCAAAATGGTCCTGCCCCTCCTAGGTTTCAATGTATCATGAATATTTGGATCCAAATATGCCAACCCTCAACACCTTTTAAGTTGGTCTTCAGCAGCCCCGAATCTATCGGGTTTCAGGC
>CAZHZB010000175.1:0-2010 GCA_964537045.1 uncultured Candidatus Bathyarchaeia archaeon
AGATGGCTGTTCAGAGCTTCTGATACCAGACAAGAATACTGCGTTGGAAGAGTCGACCTGGAGGAGGCAAAGCTCCTCGACCGAGAAGGAGACCACGCCGCAAGCTCTGAAAAATACGGCCTTGCAGCCCAGGAATTCCGAAATGCGGTATTGGATGGGTCGGATCGTCAAGAACTAGACCCCATAATCTACCTATGCATGGCCTGGCAGATGATGACGCGAGCAGAAGCAGAAACTTCTCCTGAACTATATCTGAAAGCTTCAAAACTGTTTGATGAGGCTAAAGAACACAGTTCCGATGAAAAAGCCAAAATGCTGGCTCTTGGCCACAGCTATTTCTGCAAAGCTCTCGAAGCTGGTGCGCGATTTGAAGCCAACAGAAACAGGACACTCTATTCTGAAGCAAAGAAGCATGTCGAAGTCGCAACTAACTATTATCTCAAGGCAGGTTTCAAAAACGCATCCGAGTATGCGATAGCCACCTACAGACTGTTTGACGCTTATGTATACACGTACATGGCTCAAACGCAGACAAATGCCAAGAAAAAGGCACAGTACTACCAAATGGCTGACAAGCTTCTTCGAGCTTCGGCAAGTTCGTACACTAAAGCAAAGCACCCTGAAAAAAGTGAGGAAGTGAGGAGGGTCTTGGAAAGTGTGTCTCAGGAAAGGCAACTTACTGCATCGCTGGCCGAAGTGTTGCACGCTCCAACTATCACTTCAACCACGACATCTTTCTTCACGCCAGCTCCAACACGCGAGGAGGCAGCAGGGCTTGAGAGATTTGAGCATGCCAACATTGAAGCGCACCTCACGGTTCCTGCGGAGGCGATAGTGGAAGAGGAATTGGAGGTTCGGCTTGACCTAGTCAACGTTGGCAAGGATTTCGGTCTGTTGATCAGAGTTGAAGATTTGATTCCTCAAGGGTTCAAAGTCAATGCTTCACCTTCGCAGTACAGCACAGAAGACGGCTCGATTGATTTGAAAGGGAAGAGGCTCGAACCTCTAAAAGTCGAGCCAATAAAGATCACTCTCTTGACAACCGAACCCAGTGTTGTGAACTTGAGCCCTAAGGTGATTTATACCGACGAACTGGGGAAGTTCAAAGCGTGCAGACCGGAACCAGTCAGCATGACTGTTCATCCAAAACTGGCTTTCGAGTTCAAGACTGAAGGTGCCCGTAGAGCGTTTGACTATTTGGTAAAGTCTTTCGTGGAAGATTACATGAAGCGAAGGCTATCTTTGGAGAAGTCCGGTTGGAGGACGCTGATGGAAATCATAAAGCATGGCAAAGTTTCAAGGTCGAGTGTGTATACCTCTGGAGGCGGTCGGGGGACTTCAGTATCGGAATTGGAGAGGCGAGGGCTGGTTGAGGCGAGGATTTTTCTAGGAGAACGGGGTCGAGGAGGCAAGATCGTGAAGATGCGGATCTGTTATGAAAAGGAGCCGGTCAAACGCTATATTGATCGGCACACATAAAAATAGACAAAAAGAAATAAGCATAATTTGACCTTTGTCAGTCTGCGAAGACTGGAATTGGGCTTGTTTAAATATTTTATCTGAACAGGATTGTTGGTTTTGCCTGAAAACCCCAACGGAAGTGTTTTTGCCAATTCGAGGCAGATTTCCGCTTGTTTGCTGCTGCAAAAATGGCTACCTATTTTTCCTCGTATATAGGTAGTCAAGGAAAAAACGGGGTGATTAAAGTGGAAGTAAAATTGAAAGAGAGTTTGGTTGGGAAGCGTCTCTATGGGATGATGAGAAACGTCGGAGCATTGCGTCATAGGATGCCCAGAATGTCGTTCAGAGTTGCTGAGGTTGACCTCGCCAGCTTTGCACCGTACGAAGTGTCCAGAGAATGCCAGGTTCAGCTGGTCCACGTTGAGTGCGAACGATCTCAAGCCGTAGCAGAGGTGCGCCAGAGTCTTCGCGGATGCTGAAACAGCCTCTGCTCCAGTCTTCCCTTTCTTCCATGAAACGCCTGTAATGGCGTTATATCCACATTTCTTA
>CAZHZB010000176.1:0-1979 GCA_964537045.1 uncultured Candidatus Bathyarchaeia archaeon
GGCCATGTCGTTTTTGGTGAATCTAACAGAAGTCATTTGGATTTCTTTCGTCATCCTACTCTGTTTCTATTCTCGGCGCCAAGTAGAAGGTCAGTTTTCCCTCTTTTGGCTGGTGAAAGTCCAGCCGTATCGGCATGTCCGACGAAAATTCGAGTGTGCAAATGTCGGATGTTGCGGACGCAGCCTTGATTATTTCCGTCAAGTAGCTTAGACTGAAGGTTGCTTTCTGATGTTCTTTGACTTCAAGATCCAAAAGGGCATCGCTTCCTTTTTGCAGAGTGATTGTAGCCCCCATGAGGTCACCTGAAGCGTTGAAGACCAGTTTGTCGGGATCGGCCTCGATTCGTACATGATCGCTCACTAGCTGAGCATCTTCGATCGCCTGACTGAGACCGTCAGTCGTTGCTTTCGCCTTGACGTTGAAGGTGATCTTGGGAGTAGGCACTTCTTCCTCGGAAGCTTCAAGTGTGGGCATCGTAAAGTTCCGCGTGTATCTGCCGGCCATCGCAACCTGCAGCTTTCCCGTTTTCTCGTCTAAGGAGAGTTCCACTGTCTCCTCCTTGGCGGCTCTCTTGAGCAGCTTGAGGAGTTCCGCTATGTTGATACACATCTTTGCTGGTTCAGTAATCACGTATTCTTCGAAGAGTGTCTTTGGCATTTCAAAATCGATCATCGCTACTCGCGACGGATCCATTGCTCGAAGTCTGAGGGCGTCAGGTTCGATTTTGAATGT
Source organism: uncultured Candidatus Bathyarchaeia archaeon (assembly GCA_964537045.1). Classification (GTDB taxonomy): domain Archaea; phylum Thermoproteota; class Bathyarchaeia; order Bathyarchaeales; family Bathycorpusculaceae; genus DASPPK01. Next base: position 734 of record CAZHZB010000176.1, read on the forward strand.
TGCTTCATCAACCAGAATTGAGATTGACGTGATCAAGTCCTTCAAGAGTTTGGCATCGGCGATTTTGAGTTTGAACACTGGAGTCACCTTTCTACAGGATATTGTGAGTCGGGCATAAAAGAGTTTGCAGAACATCATAATACTGCATTTTGCACTTCTTTTGCGGAACTTCGCTACTGAACAGTCAGTACTGGTACTGACTTCAAAACATCATCTGAACTAGAATCAACATGAAGCAGGCGGCTGATAACAACCCGTTGCGTTCTAGCTGTATTCTCTGAATGTGTAACTGCATTTAGTACAGCGCAAGAACTGAGTTGAGGATTCATCTGCGCCTCTGGTTTGAACTTGCCAAACGTAGGCTAAGTTGTTTCCGCACTTTGAGCATTCAATTCTCACCGTCGGCAACGTTCTCAGCTTTTGTTCTTCTTTGCCTATAACCGCCACAAGCTGCTGCGGTTTATGCTGGATCACTTTCGCAACTTTGGGTTCCACCTTGCCGCCAGACGCGTGTTTCTTGTATCCGCACTTTGGACACGCAAGCATCAACGATTCTTCTTTCCCTTTACCCTTCTTAGGAACCAGCCTGGAACCACACTTCGGGCAGAATTCCATAAAACGATTCACCATTGTCGTTTCATTAGCCTTAGCATTGTCCCTCTTAAATCTTTTCTCGTTATGATCAGTAGCAAGACTATAGGTTGCTTAGACCTGAAGCTATCAGGTGAGCAACCCGCAAGGGTTCAGGAACACTGCTGCGAGTTGACGTCAACTTCACAATTTTCCGTGCATCATCTTCTGATATTCCGCTGATCTCAATGTACACTTTTTTGGTTTTGATCTTTGTGTTCACTTCGAAAATCTGCCCTGCATTCAGAAGAGCTTCCCATCTTTTCTCCGATTCTGGCAGGTTTTTCAACGCGCTGTGGATATCATCGAAATTGGGTCTGTCTCGCGTTACAGCTATGACGGGAAGCCTAGTTTCAGCGTTGAGTCTTCTAATATCAACGACGTTGAACCCTGCAAACGTGATGCCGTCCAGCATTATTACTCTTAGCTGTCGATAATGTGCCGAACGTGCTATCATTGAAGAGAGTTTGTCAGTGGCGTCGAACCCGTCGATTTCAACTTTTGTGCTCACAACGCCATCGAGCCAGTAGCCTCCACGGAAGATAACACCGATGATTGGTGCGAAACCCTTTGAATGAGGAACAAAGGCCCCATCATCGACTCCCAAAACACGAAT
>CAZHZB010000177.1:0-1971 GCA_964537045.1 uncultured Candidatus Bathyarchaeia archaeon
CTTGATCCGTATAGAGATCGATTGCCACGCCTGTTTGGGCGGTTACTGATACCAACTGTGTGCATTGGAAAAGCGAGAAAAGCGAGAAAATCAGAAAAATGGCGAGAATCAAGCCTAGGAAAACTGTGCAGTGTGCCTTCTCCGTTCTCCTCCACATTGATTTTTCCTTCGTGCAAGAGCGTCTTTGCATCGTATGTTTGAAACTCGGACGCAAACGTATGATGTCTAGATGAGCTTCTCCTTGCTCTCATGGAAGGTTTGAGATAGCGTCCTATTTAGACTGTTATGGAATACTATTCTAGTTGTATTCATGGATGCATTGCTCTCATTCATCTAGTGGTGATCTTCAGTACAAAAGGTGTGTTTCAGAAATGAAATATGTCGCTAGAAACAATATGCTACTATCGTCTATCTGGAGAGCAGTACATAACACATGAATCAAGGGCAGGCACTTGCTGTGTTTGAAGAAAAGAGAATCATCCCAGAAGAGATTGGGCCCGAGCTGACTAGATTCACATTCTCCTTGGACTCTTAGTTCGCGTCAACTCAATTCTCTACATGTAGAAGGGTCGCAAGGACCCAATAATCAATTGCTGATCTTCAAGCTTGGCCTCGGGACAGAATTTGACTCACAGTCGTCAGTTCATGCTATGTGAATCTGTGAGGAGAAGGTTAAGACGTGCAAAAATGGGTTGTCAAACTTTCGAGCATTAGACACGGAGCAGTGGACAGGATGATACAACCGTCCTTTCTTACAACTTCCAAAAAAAGAGGGCAGTCACACGATCCCTCACTCTGCTGTGGAAACGTGTTCCAGAACGCTTAAATTACTAGGCGAACAGAGTCTTTTATTACAGAAAAAGGAGAAAGGGAAGAGGAGACTTTGAAGAACATCTGCAAAGTTCTAAGTTTTGCCTTCATAACGTTGCTCAGCCTACAAATGCTGCTCACCTTAACACCGGCATACGCCGTAACCGCCACTGTGGAGATAATCAATCCGCTTGATGGCACACACACCTTCAACTTCACAGTTGCTCAAAAGAGCATAAACGACACGTTCGCAGTCAACCTGACCGTAAATAACGTCCAGGAGTTAGCGTCATGGCAAGCCAGAATAACATGGGATCCTGCTCTTCTTGAATACGTATCAATTATGCGGGCTTCAGACGACATATTCTCGAATTTACCCGTAGGCGCTGGCGTAATAACCGCTGGCCCAGATCCTACAACGCCAGGCTCAGTGCTCTATGGAGCGGCAGTGATTCCTCCAACGGGAAAGCAATGGACTTTCAATGGCACCGGAAGATTGGCCGTGTTGACCCTCAAGATAATCAAAGGCGTTTCGTCAGGCGGACTCAGACAAGTGCACTGTGATATTTTCCTTGACAGCCTTGGAGTAGACACGTTCCTTCTTAACGGACAAGGTACCGATATTCCTTTCACGCCAGTCAATGGATACTATAGCTACACTGCCCCGCCGCCGCCACCTGCAAACCTATACATAAACCCACCCAAAGTTGTCAACCCGGCACTCATAGCCGGCAGCGAATTCAACGTGACCTTGAACATAGCAAATGCAACAAGCGTGAGTTCATGGAGCGTAAACATCCTGTACGACAACAGCATACTTAACGCCACAGGCGTCGTGGAAGGAGATTTTCTGATGACTATCAATACAACGACCTTCACTTTCACGATCCTGCAAGACTACAATGCCACACACGGGATGATTCAGATTAGCTGCTCACTCTCATCCGGCGGAGCAAACGGAGACGGAATCCTGTCCACCCTCACTTTCAACGTTCTAGCTCTTGGACAAAGTGCTATCACGATAAGCGATGTCAACCTTCTAGACGAGTTCGGACTCCCGCTTCCGTTCAGCACGTCGAGCGGCTACTTCAACAACATCCTTATGGCCAAGCTAAGTATTGACCCAGACCTAGTTACAGGCCCATCTTACATCCCCGGAAC
>CAZHZB010000178.1:0-1931 GCA_964537045.1 uncultured Candidatus Bathyarchaeia archaeon
TTACCGTTCAACGATAGAGTGTACCCAGGAAAAATGGATAAGAACGCGCAGCGCACGCTGCTTAAGGCTGAATGGGAGAAATCTATAAAAAATCCCCAAGAGTTCTGGGCAGAAAAGGCGAAAGCAATTGACTGGTTTAAGACCTGGGACAAAGTCTTGGATGACTCCAACAGACCATTCTACAAGTGGTTTGCCGGCGGAGTATTGAACATCAGCTACAACGCACTGGATAGACACTTGAACACTCCTAAGAAAAACATGCTCGCTTACATTTGGGAAGGCGAAGACGGCGAGGTCAGAACTTACAGTTACTATCAACTTTACCGCGAAGTCAACAAACTCGCAAAAGTCTTCAAAGACCTAGGTCTCAAGAAAGGCGATAGAGTCTCTGTTTATCTGCCAATGATTCCTGAACTCCCGATAACATTACTGGCGTGTTCCAGAATAGGTGCAGTTCACACCGTTGTCTTCTCAGGCTTCAGCGCAGAAGCTCTGGCCGACAGGATAAACGACTCAGGCGCGAAAGTTGTAGTTACCGCTGACGGCGCTTACCGACGAGGAAAGACTGTTACGCTGAAAGACACCGCAGACCGTGCATTGCAGATCACTCCAAATGTTCAGCACATGATAGTTGTCAGACGCACGAAACAAGAAGTTCCGATGAAAGAGGGACGCGATGTCTGGTATCACGAAGCGATGAGCAAAGTTGAACCTAACGCATATGTTGCGCCTGAACCGATGGAATCCACTGATCCCTTGTTCATACTCTACACTTCTGGGACAACAGGAAAGCCGAAGGGAATTCAACACGGTACTGGAGGCTTTTTGGTTTGGGCCTATTGGACTCTCAAATGGGGTTTCAACCCAAGTGAAGAGGATATATGGTGGTGCACAGCTGACATCGGCTGGATCACTGGTCACACATACAACGTTTATGCGCCGTTGTCGATGGGAGTAACCTCTCTGATTTTTGAAGGGACACCAGACTATCCCGCTCAGGATAGATGGTGGGAAATGATTGAACGACACGGAGTCACAATACTCTACACTACACCCACTGCCGTCAGAATGTTCATGAAATTCGGAGAACAATGGGTCACGAAGCACGATCTCAGCAGTCTCAGGCTTTTGGGAACGGTCGGGGAACCGATCAATCCTGAGGCTTGGAAATGGTATTATCGCATCGTAGGAAAAGAAAAACTGCCCGTAATAGACACTTGGTGGCAGACTGAGACAGGCGGTTTCATGATCGCGCCATTGCCAGGGCTGGAACTCGTTCCGTTGAAACCTGGATCCGCGACAAACCCGTTGCCGAGCGTTCAAGCAGAAGTCTACGATGAGAAAGGACAACAAGCACCAACAGGCGTCAAAGGCTTCCTAGTTGTTAGAACTCCTTGGCCAGGCATGCTCGAAACAATATGGAAGGACCCTGAAAGGTATAAGCAAACATACTTCGGAAGATGGCCCAACATCTACTACACCGGAGACTATGCAGTGAGAGATCCGGACGGCTACTTCTGGTTGCTAGGACGCGCAGATGAAGTGTTGAAAGTCGCTGGACACAGAATAGGCACCGTAGAAATTGAGAGCGCACTTGTGTCGCATCCAGCGGTTTCAGAGGCCGCAGTCATGGGCAAAGAAGATGCACTAAAAGGTGAAGTCCCAGTAGCTTTCGTAACGCTCAGAAGTGGTTTCCAGCCTTCAGACGAATTGCGAGCAGATCTAGTGAAACACATCAGAAATACAATCGGTCCGATTGCAACACCAGACGCAATTGTAATCGTCAACAAGCTGCCGAAGACACGGAGCGGAAAGATCATGAGAAGACTATTGAAAGCAGTGTTGGCGGGAGCGGCTCTTGGTGATGTTTCAACGCTGGAAGACGAAGGTTCAGTTGACGAAATCAAGGCTACCTACGAAGAACTCAAGAA
>CAZHZB010000179.1:0-1930 GCA_964537045.1 uncultured Candidatus Bathyarchaeia archaeon
TAGCAATCAGACAACGTTATATCTTCGGTCTCTATCCGGCACGAAAGGCTTCCAAACTGAACCCTGTCGAAGCTTCGATACGAGCAGCTCGCAAAACTTATATGGTAGAAGGAGACTTTTCTGAAAGCACGCGCGCTAAGAGATAGCTTAACCGAGAGGAATGATTTTGAAGATCAAGGAACTCCATGATGGAATGAAACGGGTAAGTATTCAAGCAAGAGTCGCTGAAAAGTCAGATCCACGTGAGGTCACGTCAAAATTCAAAGATCAAACATACCGAGTTGCCACAACCATAATTGCAGATGAAACGGGCACCGTGAAACTGACACTCTGGAATGACCAGATCGAAATGGTCAACGTAAACGACACGGTGAAAATCGAAAACGGCTACGTAACGAGTTTCAGAGGCGAAATCCAACTCAACGTAGGCAAATTCGGCACACTGACTGTTGAGTAATTAGGCTACGTGCGCGGTTTCGTCACTTTTTCTTGAAGAACAACCAGTTTTTCGTGTCTCTGAGCCTTACAAGAACGTACGACCCCTTGAGCCTTTGACCGCCTATGTCCACGACAAGCTTGCTTTCTTTCCTGTCGACTAAACCGTAAGTTCCTTTATCCCAGATCTCCACCGTTCCCGCACCGTACTCGCCTTCCGGGATCGTTCCTTCGAAAGTCGCATACTCCAAAGGATGATCCTCCACTTGAACTGCAAGCCTTTTAACACCAGGTTCAAGGGGGGGCTCTTTGGGAATCGCCCAGCTTTTCAGAACGCCGTCCATTTCTAGGCGTAGATCGAAGTGCAGATGTGACGCAGCATGTTTCTGGATCACGTATGTGTTGCCTTGTTCTCTGTGCTCTTCGCCCTTTGGTTCCTTCGTCTTGTTGAGATCACGCTTTTTCTTATACTCCTTCAGAGTCAACGAGTCCCTCTTCCTTGTCTCATTTTGATCAGGATGTCTTCAGTTCTTCAAAAAACTCTGTGAGGTCCGCGCTTGACATGCCGTTCTCATCACTGATTTCCTGCTTGGCAGGCGGCTCAATTAGATAGAATGGAATCCTGTGAATTATGCGTTCAATGAACGTTGGTTCCAAGTCATTTATGTAGAAGACCCCTATTGGTATTCTGTCACCCCATTCATTCGCTTTTTCTATTGCTTGGAGTTTTTTCTTCAAATCCTCTTCTTCAGTGTGAACAATTGGGTCGAACCCTGTTTCATCAAGTTTGTATAGTCTAGGTTGCGGTTTGCCTGTCTTCGGATCTTTTCTGTCCTCTCCACCATACCATTCTTTTGTGTTTATGTCGTTGTATGTAGGGCATGGTTGCAGAGCATCGATGAATGCCAAACCCTTGTGTTCGACCGCCCGAATGATCGTATTCTTCAGGTGGAGAACATCGTAGGCATATGATCTTGCGACAAAAGTGTAGCCCGAAGTCAGAGCCAAGGCTATTGGGTTGACTGCTTGGTTGATGTTTGGTTTTGGAATGGCTTTTGTTTTCAATCCAAGCTTCAACGTGGGAGATGCCTGCCCCTTTGTCAGTCCATAGACACCGTTGTTGTGTATTATGTAGGTAATGTCCAGGTTTCTCCTGCCCATGTTGACGAAGTGTCCGGCTCCGATTCCGAGCCCGTCGCCGTCGCCTCCGATGGCTATGACTTCCAACTCTGGGTTTGCTAGTTTGATTCCCATGGCAAAGGGCAAAGTTCTACCATGGAGAGTGTGAACACCATAGGTTTTGACGTTGTGAGGAACTTTACCAGAACAACCTATTCCTGACACCAGAACAATCTGATGCGGTTCCAAACCCATCTCTGCCAGAGCCATCTGCATCGCGGTCATTATGCCGAAATCTCCGCATCCTGGGCACCAGTCTGCGAACACGTCGGTCTTGAAATCAGTTATCTTAAGACCCATAGGTCAACACCTGCCT
>CAZHZB010000180.1:0-1924 GCA_964537045.1 uncultured Candidatus Bathyarchaeia archaeon
AGTTTTATAGTTCTGAAAACCTTCAGAATGCTTGCGGTGGGTCTTAGGCGGGGGGCTAGGGGTCCCCTGTACCGTAAACCCTCTATAGGACGGGCCGAAAGCTGGGGCTGAGGCGTTTAAGGCCGCTGAGGCCTCCAAGTCCGAAGCGAAGACTATCCGTCCCTTGGGGCTGGCGGTCATTAGGCAGCTTTCGTAGGGAAGCTGTCTTTAATGTTGACCAGGCGAACCTGGCCAGGCCCGGGAGGGAGCAACCTAAGTCTGGGCGTTCAGCGCTCAAGGGCATGCGGGTACGAGTGTAGGGTTTGGAGGTTCAGTGGATTCTGGACGACGATCTCCTGTGGCCCACCGCTCTTCTAAACGGCAGAACCTCGGAAAATCCTAAATGCTCCCTGATCGTATCCTAGTGTTTGTAAAGAGGCTAAATTGTGACTTGCAACGAGGTTCGCAAAGACTATCTGTTAGATCGATGGGTTGTTGTTGCCACATCCCGCTGTCGCAGACCCACCGACTTCGTCAAACCCAAACAACAAACCAAAGCAGGCGAATGTCCCATGTGCCCGGGAAACGAGCACATGACTCCCCCAGCAACATTGATTTACCTCAAGTCAGACAAAGGAATTAAGAAAACTAAGGACAGCGGCGACTCAAGACACAAGAACTGGCTGGTGCGCGTGGTCCCCAACCTTTTTCCCGCGTACACTCCACCTGAAGACACGTCGACTTCCCGGAATACTACCGATCCCAATCTCATACCCGCCATCGGGCATCATGAGGTGATCATCGAATCACCCAAACATGACGAACACCCAGCAGACGCAAGTCTCCCTCAACTAGTCCTAGTTGCCAACGCCTACATCGACAGGCTTCGCGAATTATCAGCCAAACCATACGTGCGATACGTGTCGATCTTTCGCAATCACGGCTTGGAAGCCGGCGCATCACTCTCACACGCCCACAGTCAACTGATCGCGACTCCAACGGTTCCCAAAATCATCCAAGATGAGATCGCTGCGGCCAAGAAATTCCACAGAGAGAACGGCAAATGCGTTTTCTGCAACATCATTAACGAAGAAAGAAAAGGACCGAGACTCGTCTTCGAGAACTCAAAGTTCACTGTCTTCGCGCCTTACGCAAGCGTCAATCCTATGGAATTCTGGATATTCCCAAGAAAACACGAAACCTCACCTCTTGCAATGCAGAAAAGCGAAGTGAAAGCTTTCGCAGAAACGCTCAAAGAATGCCTGTGCAGATTGAAGAGCTTGGTCAACGATCCTCCCTACAACTACGGCATCCATCTATCAACAGATCCAAGCACATCTGATTATTATCACTGGCACTTGGAAGTTTATCCGAGGCTCGCGATATGGGCTGGGTTTGAGAAAAGCACTGGCGTTTACATTAACACCATTACGCCAGAGGCGGCTGCAGAGAGTCTTAGAAAACCTATATCATCGTAGGCTTTTCAGAATCTTGCTTTCATACTGCGGTCTGATCTGCAGCACATCTTCCACGTAGGCTCTAAAAGGTTCTGCGACACTCCACGCCTGCGAAATACATCCTCTGGGAGTGTGTGGTGGGTCTCCGTCAAAAATCTCGCCGATGGTTCCGAGGCCTGCCTCGTAGATTTTAGCAGTAAGTAGTGGCTTCAAGAAACTGTTGAAGGCATGTTCCCGCTGCGCTTCAGAATAGCCTTTAGCTTTCAGAAAAGCCGTTGTAAACGGTCCGAGCAGCCAAGGCCAAACGGTACCCGAGTGATATGCTCTGTCTCTTGTTGGTCTGTCGCCAGCGTAGACTCCCACGTAATGTGGGTCATTTCTTGATAAGGTTCTCAAGCCAGTAGTCGTGAGAAGCTCGTTTCGAACGACCTCGACTACCTTTTCGTTTCTCTCATTATTGAGCATGACAAAATCCAGCGAAGCAGCAA
>CAZHZB010000181.1:0-1902 GCA_964537045.1 uncultured Candidatus Bathyarchaeia archaeon
GAAAAAAGTTAAGATGGACGATGTGAGAGGTGAAAGGTATGGAATACGTTTACGCTGCAATGCTTCTTCACAAAGCAGGAAAGGAAATCAACGAAGCAAACCTGACACAGATTCTGACAGCCGCAGGCATAAACGCCGATACAGTTCGCGTCAAAGCACTAGTAGCATCACTCGCTGAGGTCAAGATCGACGAAGCCATTAAATCGGCTCCGACAATGATGGCAGCACCAGCCGCCGCAGTCCCTGCAACAGGCGCACCAGCAGCAGAAGCAAAGCCAAAGGAAGACGAAAAGAAGAAGAAAGAGGACGAAAAAGCGAAGGAAGAAGCAGCACTCGAAGGACTAGGCGCTCTCTTCGGTTAGAATCCTCACACTCTCCTTTATTGTTACACCATTCTCAATTCTAACAAGAGATATCCTTCTAGAATTGGCTACATTTGAGTTGCCGATGTAACAGGTTTCTTCTTGGCAAGTTCCTTGCCGATCACTAAAGGTGCCCAACCGCAGATTATCATCAATGTGCCTGGAAAAGCCTGTCGCAAATAGTTTAGCAACAACACCTCAAAGAGGAAGAACGATATCGCCATACCCACGACAGTGAGCAGAGCAAATCTCTTGCCATATCTCTTTGCAGTCTGTACGCCAAGAAGCCCTGCGAAGAAGAAATCGCCTAGACCGAGGCTCAACATCGAGAAGCCGGCTCCTGTCGCTATCAACGGAAGCAATGGGAGTGTGACTAACACTGGAAGGTTCAGGCTCATGGCAGTCTGGGCTGCTTGAACCATAGTTCCAGTCACTAGAACCAAGACTATGTCCATCGCGGTTAGCAAGACTCCGAAGATTGCCGTCGCTTTCCACGTGAACAGACCTGCCAAGTAAAGTGTTATCAGAATGGCAAAAACGAGGCCATAAATGTTGGACAAGTAGAGAGTCCATATCGATGAATCTCGGACGAAGACATACAGCAAAATGAACACTGCGGGGGGCAGTATGCCGATGTACCAACGGTTCTTTGAGAACACGTAAGCAAAAGTGAAGAGCAGCATGGAGTAAGCGAACAGAAACATCACCATCAGAATGATGGTGATTTGCCTGACGAACACGATGAGAAATACCATCACCGACATGAAACCTACAAGCAGGACTACGTCTTGAATACGAAATTCTCTGTCATCTGAGAGGGATTTCATCTTTCCTTCAACCTTGCCAAACGTGAAAACTGAAGCTATCGTAACTAGAGACAGAACGATGGGCATGGTGAAGTCAACGTTGAGTTTGTTATTGAAGTAACCATCAATGGTCACATACGGCAGGGGAGAACCTGAAGAATCGTACAAGCTTACGTCCTGAAAACCGATTTTAGTCTCGCCGCTGCCCAGTATACTGAAAGTCAACCGGATCAAACTTCCGTTCCCAGTTGCTACTGCTTCAGGAGACGTGAGGTTTGCAGAAGCCTGAATCTCGCCTAATGTGTCATCTATGGTGTAGAGAAATGTTGTGTTCCCGAAATTGCTGAAGAGTCTACCTTCACTTACACTGAAGCATTTGATCAAGTTTGAATCGTAGCCTATCCTCATTCGGTAGCCGTGAATAGACTTCACATCGTAGGCACTGACGTTAAGGGCGAATTGTTGACCCGGAACAGCTGAGTGGTTTATTGCGGCCAATGGTGAGAATAACAACGTTATTTCATTGGATTCGCCTATTTCAGTTGAAGAACTGGCTGGTTTGATGGACAAAAAGAAAAGACAGGCTACTGTCAACAGGCAGATGGCGGTCATGAGAGCGAGTTTCCTGAGGTTCAAAGCTTCCCTACTCCCCTTTTTGAGTTACAATGACCCTGCGTAAGAAGATACGATTGAATGACAAGCGCATAGAGGCAGATAAACAGAACGCGCATTTA
>CAZHZB010000182.1:0-1841 GCA_964537045.1 uncultured Candidatus Bathyarchaeia archaeon
GGTCAAACTGATCAAGCAGCATCTATGAAAAGACTGAGTATCTCTGCAGAGTTCAGGTAGGGCCAACAGACACAAAAAGATAGAGAGTTGACGTTAGCTTAGAACTTTCAGGTTTGCTTTGTCGTAGATTCTCTTAGCGCGCGTTTTTCTCTCTTTCAGTTGTTAACAGAAAAGGGAAAAGTCGTATTTGGACAGTGCTCTTCAAAACCATTTTAGAGAGCTGATTTCAGGAAAGACTATCCATAATGGAGGTATTGCGCTAGCACTTTTTGCAGTTCTTCGGGTTTCTCGAGTATGTCTCTCCACAAGTTCCGATCTTTGTAGTCGTTCAGTCTGTGAACGACTTTGTCGATCAGTCTTCCGGGAAACACGCCATCGACTTCGTAGAGCTTTCTATCCTTCTGAAGATGATGAGCCGATTCACTGCAGGAACGAGGTAGAACCCGAAAGTTCTTTTCATCTTCCTGCATGGGGCAGGCATGCAAGTCTTCAGCCAGCTTTAAAGATTCTTTCGCGTTTTCCAATCCCCAGTCTGCTGCAAGAGTCAGCCCTGAAAAGAGTAAACAGGGGTTGGCAAACGCGTCTGGAGCCCTGTATTCAAATGTTTCACTGGACTCTTTCCTCTTTTCAGCCTGCTTGAATTTCCACCATAATGGTATGCGTATCAGGGCCAGGCGGTCTTGAGCGCTCCAGCAAATGTGTATAGGCGACTCCTTTCTTGCGATGAAGCGAAGATAAGACACCGGTGTAGGGTTTCCAAAAGCAGCGAGGCTTGGTGCGAATTTCAATATTCCGCCAATCATGCTGAGAGCTTCGTTGCTGAGTTCTCTATGCGAATTGGCAATGATATTGAGATTACGTTTGAAACCGCACATGTGAATGTGCATTCCGTTCCCCGCGTGGTCAAGATCGATTTTCGGAATGAATGAAACTGACACGCCATGTCTCAGGCAGATGTTTCGGATAATCCACTTCGAAATGACTATTGTCTCGGCCATGTCTTCTAGGTTCTGAGGTGTGAACTCGATTTCATGTTGCTCCATTATTGTGCCGTCACTGCTTTCTATTCGACCAACTTCGCTGTGTCCATACTTTGTGGGGATACCAATGAGGGCTAACGTTGCCAAGGCTTCGTTTCGTATCTCTTCAAACTTGGCAAAAGGCGAACCTTCGTGATAATTCTTGTCGGGAACACCTTGGAAAAGCGGTTCAGACTGGTGTTTGGCTACTATGTAGAATTCAAGTTCTGCCAGAGCCTTTAGTGTGATGTTGCTCGAACGGTTCAGTTTCTCTTGGGCTCTTGCCAACACGCTCTGCGGTGCGACTTCCAACGGTTTTCCGTCTTCGTTAAGATAGTCGCTGGGAATGTTCAGCGTCGGCAACATTGCGAAAGGATCTATGAAGGCTCGAGAGATTCGGGGTGAAATGTAAATGTCGCTTCTGTTAGGCTCGATGAATGAGAAAAGACTTGAACCGTCTGCTCGTTCGCCGTATTCCAGCACCTCACTGATTCGATCCTTCTCAGCAGTCGAAAAACTCAGGACCTTCAATCTACCTTCTTCAGGAATGTGGCAGAGGTTCAGTATCTTGATGTTCTTCTCCAAGATGAATTTGAGAACGTCTTCCTTCTCTGAGAAACCCAACTTACCAAACACAAAAGGGACCTCGCGAGCATCTACAGACTTCGGAAACGGATATTTTAACTCTTCCTTGGCATCGTGGACATTATAGGCTGTTGCACATGATTCTTAATAAGGATAGAAAGCGCTGCACAATGATACATTCACAAGGAACTGTCTTATCTGCACAAACTCGCGCACATCGAAGATTCAACGATGCGC
>CAZHZB010000183.1:0-1799 GCA_964537045.1 uncultured Candidatus Bathyarchaeia archaeon
ATTTCCTTTTGAAACTTGTCAAGTTTCGAGCCTTCCTTGTTGACTCTTGGTCTCTTTGTTGTTGGGTCTCTTCTGAAGGTGACTTCCATCTCTTTCAGGAACGTATTCATTCCTTTTCTTAACGTCGTCGGTTTGTTCGCGAGGCCTACCTCACCTGGTTTTCCAGTGAAGACCATCAAGTGGTCCGCAATGAAGTCCTGCGTGACAACATCATGTTCTACCACGAAGCCAGTGACATTGCGGCTTTCAACAACTCTCCTAATGGCCCTTGCTATGTTCAGACGTTCTTCAACATCCAAGTACGCGCTGGGCTCGTCCAACAGATAAAGTTCGGCGCTCTGGGAAAGGCATGCAGCGATCGCGATTTTCTGCAACTCTCCTCCACTGAGTTCAGCCACATTTCTGTCGAGCAACGAATCTATCCGAAGAGGCAAAAGGATCTCGCTTCTGTACCAGCCTGACGCGAAGTTTTCTTTGGCAACGTTCATTAGAAGTTCCTGAACTGTGCCTTGATACTCACCTGAAATGTACTGCGGTTTGTAGCTCACTTTCAGCTGGCCGAACTTCTTTCCACCGTCGTCAGGTTCTTCGATTCCAGCCAGAATCTTTACGAATGTTGTCTTGCCAATGCCGTTCGCACCAAGAATCCCGACGATTTCTCCTCTCTTGATTTCTCCAGGATTGGCTGTGAGCTTGAAGCCTTTGAACGTTTTCTCTATCTTGTCCCAAGACAGAAGCGTTTCGCCTGCTTCCAGTTTCTGGGCGGGCGGTTTTTCATGGAAGACTATCGGTTCTTTTCTGAATCGAACGTTTTCATCTGGGATGTAGCCTTCAAGGTAAATGTTTATGCCGGTTCTGACTCCATGAACGTTTGAGACTATACCGTAGACCCCGGGCTCTCCGTAGAATACGCAAATCTGATCCGACAGGTAGTCTATTATTGCCAGGTCGTGTTCTGCAACAACGATGATCTTCTGATCGGATTTGAGAGTTCTAATCGCCTTGGCTACGATGAGCCGCTGTCTCACGTCCAGATAGCTTGAGGGTTCGTCGAAAAGGTAGACATCTGCCTCGCGGCACATCGTGGCGGCAACAGCCAGTCTCTGCAGTTCACCACCGCTGAGCACTTCGATAGGTCGGTCCCAGACTTGTTTGAGTTCTAGCTTTTCAGCTACTTTGTCAAGAGTACCTCTCTCATTCACTTTTTCAAGAAGTTCCCCTGCTTCCCCGGAGACAGCCTTGGGGATCTTATCAACGTACTGTGGCTTATGTGAAACTTTGAGCTTATTTTCGCTCATTTTGAGAAAATAGTCCTGAAGAGTAGAGCCTCTGAAGTGTTGGATTATCTCTTTCCAGTCCGGCGGATTCTGATAGTTCCCAAGGTTGAGTCTTGTGTCCCCGGAGAGGATCTTGAGTGTAGTTGTTTTGCCTATTCCATTCTGCCCAAGAAGCCCTAACACCATTCCAGGAGATGGCGTGGGAAGTCTGAAAAGTTTGAAACTGTTCTCTCCGAAACGGTGACTGCAATCCTTTTCCAATTCGTCTGGCAGGTTGACGATTGAAATCGCGCTGAAGGGGCACTTTCTAACACAAATTCCGCAACCAGTGCACAATGACTCAACTATAACGGCTTTTTCGTTTTCGAAACGTATGGCCTCAACTTTTGTTCGCACGATAGGACAGAAACGATAACAAAGTCGATTGCAACGCTTTGTTTTGCACCTGTCTGCGTCTAGAACAGCGACTCTTGTCATGACTAATCCGACAATGAACGCTCGCTACTAGTGGTTTATAAAGAT
>CAZHZB010000184.1:0-1787 GCA_964537045.1 uncultured Candidatus Bathyarchaeia archaeon
AGAGGAATCATCGGCGCACTCGCGGCCATCGGCGAAACACTTCGATCCGACCACACTTATGAAATCATCCTCTACCGCGAACCAAAAAACTGGGGCACAAAACGTAGAGTCGACCAACAATCAATTTTCGAGATGGATGCTGCAACGAGGCCCTACACTTTCAATAACGTGGATACTGAGAAGAAGAGAGTCATAATCACGCCTCGAGGACCAGATCCTATCCTTTTTGGCATCAGGGGCGAATCAGCTGAGACAGTTAAGAGAGCTTGCGGAATAGTCAAAATTCTGGAGCCAGCAGAAAGATGGGTAATCTTCCGCACAAATCAGGGAACGGACTCACACCTCAGAAATGTGAAGAAACTGAAAGAGATAGAGCCTTACAGTCCTGCCGCAGCAGCAGGAACGATTTCAGCAGCCCCAAGGATGATCAGGGGCAGACACTTGATCTTCCGCATAAGAGACGAAACATCTGAGGTGGACTGTGCCGCTTATGAACCGACAGGATATCTGCGGACTATCGTGAAGAAACTGATACCAGGGGATCGCGTGAAAGTCTTCGGCGGGGTCCGTCCGCCCTCGCACGATACGCCCATGACGGTGAACCTAGAGAAACTCAAACTATTGAAGCTTGCACCGCTTTTCGTCTACCATAATCCTATCTGCACAAAGTGTGGCAGACGACTCAAATCAATGGGCACGAACAAGGGGTTCAGGTGTGACAAATGTGGTTCAAGATACACTTCGCGGACAAAAGTCAAGGTCAAACTTGAGCGAGAGGTGAAAAAGGGTCTGTATATCACTTCGGCCAGATCCCAGAGACACCTCACCAAACCCGCCGTTCGTTATGGAATGGAAAAGCGCTCTGGACAAATCGATCCGATGATCGAGCAGTGGCACTTTCCCTAGGCCAGCTTTTCATCAACCTTGAAAACCTCTAGGAGCAGTCGGTAGAGTTCATCACCACCTTCAACCTTCGAAAAGAGATCCTTTTCCGCTTTCAGTATTCTGGACATCGTCCGGTAGGTTTGTTGCCACTCCAGCTCTCGCCACATCAAACGGTAATTCTTTAGTTCGAGCCAAGCTCTGAATATGAGAACTACAAACATGCCTAAAGTCAGTACAAGATTCAACAAGTAAATATCCAGCAGATCCGTGATCTTTCACCTCCCTGGGATGTTTTTGCGTCTTAGTTTACTAGCAAAACACATTTAAATCAAGCTCTGATTACCAGCAACTCAAGAAGGCTACGTATGAGTGAAATTGTCTCACCATTGGTTTTTCAGCTAGGTATAGGCGGAGTAGGAGGCTTCATCGTCGGTTTCGCTTTGAAAAAACTCAGCAAACTGGTTCTGTTTCTGACAGGCTTATTCATACTCGCGTTGATTTATCTGAGCACTCAGGGAATAATTAACGTAGACTACGCTTCATTGTTCAACGCGTTGTCGGGTCTGATCGGTTCAGCGGGCTCAGCTTTTTCATGGTTGGTTGGCGTGATTTCGCTTCTTCCTTTCGCAGGAAGTTTCATCGTAGGATTCTTACTCGGGCTCAAAATCGGATGAACCGCATCTGAAGCGGCTGATTTTTCATTAGAATGTCAGGTTGCATCATTGCGACAACTCACAAATCATTAATATCGGTCACTACTAATGAAACAACGTGAGGTTGATGGAAGAAGATAGATCTCTTCGACACTTGCTGCCCAGATATTTCCTGCACGGACTTCTCTTTAGCTTAATCTCAATTATACTCATTTTCGTATGGGTCTTCTTAGCAGTCGCCTTGGTCTT
>CAZHZB010000185.1:0-1707 GCA_964537045.1 uncultured Candidatus Bathyarchaeia archaeon
TTAACGGATTTGTTTTTCTATCATGGTTGGGTGAACAAGTTGACGACAAAAAGGGCAATGTACCAACGCCTTGTCTCCACTTGATCTCCATTCCTTATTGCAGAACGGGCATCGATACCACACGACCTTTCCAGGCAAGTAAAACCATTGTACACTCAAGACGTAAACCACCACGCCCAAAACCAACATGACATCACCCAAAATGAAGAGGAACACCAGCCTGAACTCGACTTCTGGAATGAAATTCAACTTCTCAGTCCATAGAAGCGTCAGGAAAGTTGAAAAAGGATCTTTTGCTGACGAAATCTGCGGCCAAATTCGCCACAGTGTAGCAAAGAGCGCGATCACACCTATCACACATAAGATTATGCTGAGAGCATGGGCAGACTTTTGCCTGCGAAGAATCTTCATTATTTATTCTCAGCTTCAAATCTGCTACCTTTATTTTATTAGATTTATGAACTCAGCCTACTAACGAGCAAGCTGTCTTCAAAACGTCTTCACGTTGCGGGCAGCACTCGCGTTTCTAAATGCTTTTTAACTTTTTGTGCAAGATTTTTCTGACGTTTTCCACTTGAAAGCCTAGACTTCGTAGCAGTGCAATCGAAGAGACATTCTTTTCAGACGTTCCCAATCTCACTGAGTCCATTCCCTTTTGGAACAGGAAATTCATGGCGCGAGCCGTCAAGGCTGATGCGAGGTGTTTGTTCCGGAACTCGGGAAGAGTCGCTGCCGGACCCAGATAACCCCTATTCAGATGCAGATACTTTGTTGCGGCAGTGTCCGGCTTTGCCACGACAACCGACGCGATTTTTCCTTCAATCTCAGCGACCTGCACCCACTCCTCGGTAAACGGCGGATCCTCAAGCTTCCAGGTTTCGAGGTCTCCGCGTTCTATCCTTTTCCATCCGAATCCCTTGTTCACTGCCGCAATTAACTGATCTTCTTCACCAGTTCTCAAACTTCGAAGCATAGTGCCTTCGTCAACCTTTGGGATTGGTTTCAAAGCGTCAAGTTTTGCGTCCATCCGCTGAAAGCCAGGCTGCAATGTGTAACCTCGATCGATCCAATCCGCAATCTTCCGGCTTCCTTGATCGATCATCGTTGAAACAGTGTCGGCCTTAACGTTGCTTTCTAGTTCTTTCACGAGCATGTTTTCAATAGTCTTTTGATCGTGCTCTTTGCTCGCCGCAAGCCATGAAATGTCTTCTTCCGCGTTTTCATGAGAATGAGTTCCGATGACACCTAGCACTTTGCCGTTTTCCTCTGCCACGAGGAGTTTGAGATGGCGCCTCCGGATCTGGGACAGAACTCTTTCGTCATCGAATGGAATGAACTCAAAAGTGTCTTTGTACTCATCATTCAACAGTCTGCCAATTGCTGGCAAATGCCTGTCAGTGAATTCTGTAATCTGGATGGTCATATTCCTCTTCAGCAATGGAGAAAGCTTCTATAAACGTTTGCCTAGCGCGCCATTTTGCCACGAAACGATGCCACAGTTAGGCGTCGAAATCTCTTCTTAGGCGAACGTAACGGAACGCGTCCGACCAAATGTCTCAGAGATCTGTTTTTCTGCTGGCAAAAATTCTTAAGTATCGTTCAAACATCACTAATCCATGCCAGACAAGGTTCACTGTTCCCATATTCTTGTCAAAACAGAGCAAGAAGCAAAAGCCGTTTTGGACCGCCTCAACAAAGGCGAAAAGT
>CAZHZB010000186.1:0-1688 GCA_964537045.1 uncultured Candidatus Bathyarchaeia archaeon
GGCGTTTTCAGTTGAGCATATTTTAAATAGTCAGTGTTAAGAATAGAATGACAGCAAATAGGTGTTGATAGATGGCACAATGTCCAAAGTGCGGTAGCGAAGTCAGTGAAGAGATGAGCTTTTGTCCGAAATGCGGAGCAGTGCTGAGAATACAACCGCCGCCTCCGGCTGGAACGAGGCCCAGACACTATCGCAGGGATGAGAAGTCGGAAAAAGGCGAGAAACATGAAAAGGAGGAAAAGGGAGAGAAGGGTGAGAAGGGCGAGAAGCAAGGATATGGCTTCTTAGGTCCTCTGATCGGCGGTCTCATCTTAGTCTTCCTCGGTGTGGCATTCTGGCTCGAACTAACTGGCGTACTTTCTGCAAGATACATGTGGTCTTTCTTCTTGCTACTCATAGGCATCGTGATAATAATCGCGGCGCTCTACACGGCGTTCGTCCTGACCAAACGTCATCCTCGACCCTAGATAGACCATCCAAGAAGCAGTCTATGAAGCCGATGCTCAAAAAGCGTCCAAACGTTGCGTCTGCCGAAAATGCGAAAATAGTTCTTTCCAGCGGCTTCTATCATGTCGCCAATCGCGTACCTCGGAAATAAGCATGAAGAAACCACAAGTTCTCCCCATTCCCCCCGTTTCAGTTCGTACAGCATCTTGATTCCTTTTCCAGTTGCCACTTCAAAAAAATACGTATCATAGTTCGGAGTGATATAAGGCAGGTCATCAAGCTGTTGACCGAAGACACCTTCCGTTGCGCTGTAGATCTCAACAATGGGAACCTGTCCAAAATATTTTCTGAGAACTGGTCCGTACTTGTACTGGATCTTCCGAACACTTGTGCAGAATAAGGCTCGTATGTTCCACAAGTCCTTTGGTTTCTTACCATGCTTGCGCTCGAGGTACTTGGCGAAAAACAGGATCACGGGGGTCACGCCCATGGCGGCTGTCACATTCTGGTTCGATGCTTGTTGATATGCGAGTTCAAATCTCTTTTCCCAGTCGATCTTCTTGATTCCAGATCCCAACGCATCTATGTCCTCCTGTCTCGGGATGAGCCCAATCTGGTCGAGTGCAGGGTTGAGTCTGGCATAGGTTCCTGAACTGTACCCGTAAGTCATGGTTTGTCCATCAACCACTACCGTGTGAACGTTGGATGGAAAATTCAGGTTGAGTATCCTTCCGCTAAAAAGGTCATTATTCTTGCTTCGCAGAGCGTGGTTTATCAAAGCTCTTGATCCACACGTCAAGATCTGTTCGATGTGTTTCTTCGTAACGGGCAAAACTTTCGCTGGACCAGTTGAGCCTCGGGTCATGACCCAGCACAACAATGGTTCTGGAAGAATCGACGCATAGTCGCCTTTCATGACATCTGCGAAATATGGGTTTAGTTCACGGTAGCCTACCGTCGAGAAATGTTTCCTGAAATCGTCAACGCCTTCTACTTCATAGGCATGGCGATCTTGTCCGTAACGTGTTTTGGCGTATTCCTTTACAAGGTCGTCCAGAACCCGCTTCTGGGTTTGTTCTGGATTTACCAAGGACTGGTACCAAGGTTGGACCAGAGACGAAAAAACGCTCTCGTAGGCATTTTCGTTGGACATATATCGTTCAGGAGTCTAATTTGGTTGTTTGGCTTTATGTGTTTCCCATAGGTGAAGTAGCTGGAGATGCGGTGGGCGAGCGCAATTT
>CAZHZB010000187.1:0-1681 GCA_964537045.1 uncultured Candidatus Bathyarchaeia archaeon
TTGATGCCGCAGCTACCGATCAGCCTGTCTTCCTTCTCAACCACTATTGCGAGGGTATACATTCGTCTCGGCTTTTCCTTCTGGGTTGACATTGCTCTCTGAATGAATTCTTTGGTTTCTTTCTCTGTGTTCGGGCCCCAATCCATATACCGAACGACCTCTGGGTCGGAAGCATATTCATTGACAGCTTGCCAATCGTTCACTTCCAAGTTTCGAAGAAAAAGTCGTTCGGTTTTGATGATTTTCATGTGTAGTTCATCAGGAGTCCAAGGCAACCCAATTCGAGCTTAAAAAGGCTTGCACTCTCCGTTACTCTGTGATCGACAGTTCTCTCAAATTCAACAGCAGATCTCGCGCCGCCAGGCTACCGCAAAGTATATTTC
This sequence comes from uncultured Candidatus Bathyarchaeia archaeon, assembly GCA_964537045.1. Taxonomy (GTDB): domain Archaea; phylum Thermoproteota; class Bathyarchaeia; order Bathyarchaeales; family Bathycorpusculaceae; genus DASPPK01. The sequence goes on from CAZHZB010000187.1 coordinate 384, forward strand.
TTCTCAGGCGTGACTACTGCCTTCTAGTTAAATCTGCAAGATGAGAATCGATGGTTGTAAAAGCTGTTGTCTTCGTGTTCGATGGCACGATCGCCACTCTAAACTTGGACCATATGACGATCAAGGCTGAAGTCAAAAGCCATCTGACAAAAATGGGAATTCCAGCCTCCATCTTGTCAGCGAATGAAAGCATGTTTGACATGTTGAAGAAGACCGAGATTTTCCTGAAAAACAGCGGCAAATCCAACAGGTTGATGTCAAAAATCCGTAAGGAAATCTCAAATTTGGCTGAACAACATGAGCTAGAAGCAGCGAAAACCACAAGCCTGCTTCCTGGCGTCGCTGAAGCATTAACAACGTTGAAGAAGATGCATTTGAAAATCGGTTTGTTCACCACGCACAGCGAGAAAACCGCAGAATACATCCTGAAAAGATTTGGACTATCAAAGTTATTCGACGTTGTTACACCGAGAGAAAAAGTGAAGAACGTGAAACCCGACCCTGAACACCTTGAAACCACGCTCAAAGCTTTGCGCGTCAAACCAGAAGCGGTGATGCTGATCGGCAATGATAGACAAGACGTAATCTCGGGAAGAGAACTGAACGTCATCGTAGTAGGACTTCCAACAGGATTGTCGTCTGAAAAAGAATTGACAATTGCAGGAGCCAACTACTTGATAAGTTCAATTTCAGACGTACCAAGATTGATTGAGAACATCAACAGGTCATCGAGACCTAAGAGGAAAGACTAGTAAGAACAGACTTGAAGATTGAGTCTTGCTTAGAAGCTTGCGGCTCCTTTTCGATCATGGAAGTCGTACCATTTCCAGATTGCTTCCACTGTCTCGTCCGAGTATCCGTGTCGTTTTAGCAAGGACCTCAGCGATGTAGGCGGCTTCATTCCGAGTTTCACCACTGCAACCTGCTTCAAAAATGTGCTTTCAATGAAATTAAAAGGTTCTGAATCCAAGATTCTGTTTCTGTAGACATGTTCGACGCATCTACAAAAGACAGCCACATTGAAGAACTGTGTGCGTGGCGTCTCCTTTTCTTTGTTGCTTGATGTCCAATTGCGCTCCAAAGGCGCAGATTTGGCCGAAGACTCCTTTGCAAGATTCCAACTAGACATGCATCAGTTGACAGCAGAACTCAAACGAGATTCTAGTGCCTGCAATGAATAGAAAGCTTTAAACAGTGGCAAAGAACCGTCTCGGTGGAGGCGACTGGAATGAGCGAAGAAGAAGACTGGGAAGACGAAGAAGACGAAGAATGCGATGACGAAGAAGAATAGAATTGGT
>CAZHZB010000188.1:0-1678 GCA_964537045.1 uncultured Candidatus Bathyarchaeia archaeon
TCTGACAACTCAATTTTGCCCGACTTGCTTCTAGATCCGAGAATAGATGTGGCGGTCGAGACCAAGACTTTTCGAACGAGGTCCCAAAGTATGAAAAATGCTTTCTCTTTCTGGGCAACAAAGAAATCCTTCAACAACGGGTCCTCGCCAGTATTGGCTGATTTTTCAGACAGGTTTATTCGTAAAGTGTTGGTAGCGTTTCTGAGGCTGAGCACTTTAGACATTTTCTTTATCTGGCATATGTTTTTGAAGTTTCCCTGCCTTTCATATAAGTGGTGGACGAACCTGTTAGCAAACCCAAACGTAGCCACGAACCCGCTTTCGGCTGCGTCATTCAAAAGTTCTTGAAAGAGTTTCCTGTACAAACCTTTGTGCCTATATTGCGGGCTCGTTGCTCCATCAACCATCTGACATACTGGGACCACTTCTGTGCCGATCCTCAGTCTCATGGGGATTGCGGCTAAGTGTCCTGCTATTTCACCATCAGCTTCCATAACCCAGATAATCGACTTGCGGCCTTGAGCTTTTTCAACGTCTCTGAATTTCCAGTTCCATTGGCGAAGAGAGTGCCATCCTCCGAAGATGTTTTTCAAAAACTGAAGAGTCTTTTCCCGATCGCTTTCTCGAAACCTGCGAACTATCACTTTCGACATCGGCGGTTCCGTTCAACTACCCAATTCTCTACGGCAGATTTTCCTTCAAAACTGTGAGATCTTTCATCATTTCGAAAGAGGTTCTTAACCATCTGGTGTTTGCTCTTTTTGGTCTTCTTTCAGCCCAATCGATCTGAATCTCTTCTACTGGGATGCCCGATCTTTTGGCACGTACGATAAGTTCAGTGTCAAATACAAATCCGTCATTCGAGGTCTGGGCTATCAATTTTCTAGCTACTTTTTTGTTCATGGCCTTGAAGCCGCATTGATGATCTGCAATACCTGTTCTGAAAATAAGCCTGACAATCAGATTGTATCCGATGCTCAATGCCAATCTCAGCGCTCCCTGCGTCAGTCTTCCTCTCATTGTCCTCCTACTGATGACAAGTGCGTCTTTCTTAAATGCCGCCTCGCATAGCCGTGGGAGATCGTCAAGGCTTGCCGACAGGTCCGCGTCGACGTATACTATGAGGTCGCTGTCCGCTATTTCCACAGCTTTCTTTATGGTTCCGCCTTTGCCTATTCTTTTCTCGAACCCCAGCAGGCGAATGTTCGGATTCTTGTCAGCGAGATTCCTCAAAACCTCGTAGGTTCCATCAGTGCTTGCATCGTCACCGACGATAAGCTCATAGTCAGGGCCCAAATAGCCTGAAATGCAGCGCATGGTTCTGGAGATTATGTCTGCCTCATTGTACACTGGAACGATGATTGATGCCTGAAACGCGGGCTTGAGCTTTGCAGGGATTTTGATTAGAGATGGAATGGCGTGTCTGACTGCTGACTCTAATATTAGACCTGTTTGTCCCTCTGAAAGCTCTTCAACATTGGGCATTAGTAGTACTCCAAGTTTCAGATGCTAGTTTCACTGTCATAGTGTATCTCAGGGGTTTAAAAGATTAGTTGCACATTGATTGGGACCAGATTTGCTATGGTGCTTGCAGTCACTTGTCGTGGAAGCTATTGTCACTTTCTTGGTTTAATTCCTAGCTCGGAAGAGCTTCTTCCTTGGGTCTTGTAGAGGTTCT
>CAZHZB010000189.1:0-1663 GCA_964537045.1 uncultured Candidatus Bathyarchaeia archaeon
AAATTTCACATCTCCTTTTACACTTTTTTGTCTTTTACTTATAACCTTTCTCAAAATTATGAGAGCTTACGACCTTCACCTGAGAATAGATCTTTGCCAATTGCGATGCAATGGATCGATTTACCAATGCAGGTTGGGTGACCGCCAATCCTTTCCAAGTATGTGACCGCTAAAACAGTCCAGATCAAACACTTTTTTCCACAAAATCTTTGGGCACAGTCTATATAGACAACATATTCACAATAGAATGATCCCTATAGTAGATAGAAGGCACATATTTTGACCACAACATCAATCAAGCGAACCGAAGAACTGAGAAAGCTCCAACTCACAGGCGGCTCAACTTACACGATATCACTGCCCAAAACTTGGATACTTCAGAACCAGCTAAAGAAGAAGAGTTCTTTGCGAATCCGCCTAGAAGAAGACGGGTCACTATCAGTCAGATCATCAGAGCTGCCAAAGAAAGAGACATCGCACGAGGCGTACATACAGGTGTCTCAAAAAGAGGATGAAGATGCGCTCGTACGTAAGACCGTATCAGCCTATCTGGTCGGATACAACATCATTCACGTCAAAGCCCAGAAGGGACAACAACTCTCATCAAAACAACGAAGTGTATTGAAAGCTTTTGCTCGAAACTTGCTGGTAGGCACGGAAATCGTCATAGACACGCCGGAGGAACTGACGCTGCAGGTCCTTCTGAGTTATCCTGAACTCTCCGTGGAGAGTGCCTTGAGAAGAATGGCAATCATCACAACCTCTATGCACAAAGACACAATAGCCTCGCTTCAGAAGCTGGATCATTCCCTCGCAAAAGATGTGATGGCAACCGATGATGAAGTCGATCGATTCAACATGTACATTGTCCGCCAACTCAAGATGGCAATCCAAAGTCCGACTACAATCAAGGAAATAGGACTGGCAAACGCGCGCGATTGCCTCGGATATCGCTTGGTAACCAAGTCAGTCGAAAGAACGGCTGATCATGCCGTAAAAATAGCCGAGAACGTTCTACTTATGAAGAAAAAACTTGACGACAACACTCTTGAAAAAATGGCAGAAATGAGCGCTATTGCAATCTCAATGTTTGAAAGAGCAATAGAAGCACTTTTCAAACGAGATTATGAAGCAGCAGAAGACTCGATCGAAAGGACAAAAGACATTCTTGCATTGGAGAAAGAGGCAATTGCCGCCTCTCACAAGATTGACATCGAAGAAGCAGCAAGCCTGCGATTGATAATTGAAAGCGTTAGGAGAACCGCAGAATACGCAGCGGACATAGCGGAAATCGTTTTGAACCTTACCGTGGAATCTGTTATCACTAACTAGCAGCACGCAAGCTAGTTGACGGCCACTGTCTACAAATATCCTATGACCCGTTCTTTCCCTCAGCGGTCCAATAGGATTTCTTCTCGCCCTTTCCAGTCGCAACAAGCTCTTTCTTGAAGATGGGCGCCTCTTTCTTGTATCTCTCAACCGCTTCTTCCAAAACAGGAAAAACCTGTTGCCGATGTGCCCCAGCAACTAAGACGTAGACAAGGTCCTCCCCAACTTTGAATTTTCCTACGAGATGGTGAATTTGCACGTCCACTATACCCGGCTTTTTCTTCAAATCGTCACAGATCTGAGAAAGCACTTCATCCGCCTTTTCTTCGTAGGC
>CAZHZB010000190.1:0-1659 GCA_964537045.1 uncultured Candidatus Bathyarchaeia archaeon
GAGCTTTGATATTCAGGTAGGACTCCTAGCGCCACGATTAAGACCGCCTCACGCGTCTGGGCGGTTGAAATGAAACCGATAATCGTTTTGTCAAGCGTCGCAACGTATCCTGGCAGTTCTGGAACGTAGTACTTGTGGTCAAACGTTAGTTGCTCTTCTTCTCCCCAGAACTTCTCCACGAATTTCCGAATTTTTTCTTTGTTCTCGAATGTGATTCGCTTGATGGCAAAGTGAAGTCTGGTTTTTCCTGTGCATTTGGGGCAGATCGTTCTAAACCTTGTGTGCTCGGCACATAGGAGATGTCCGCATACGCTGCACTTGTAAACTGCATCTAGTTGACAATGATGGCATTTCATAGCAGTCTCTTCCTTTCCTAATGTTCTGTCAAAAAGTATATAACAACAGAGCCTTGTATTGCTAGAAAAGTTGAGGGGTTCTGCAGATGTGTGTACTGGGAAAAAACAAGCTAAAGGAACTGATCGACAATTACAAGGTGGTATATCCTCATGACTACAACCTTCTCGACGGTGATGGCTACATATTAACCGTCAGAGAAGAAACAACGCTTCACTACATGGAGCACAGGAACCTCATATCCCATGAAATCGTTTTTACGCCACCAAATCTGGTTGCCCACCTGACAGCCAAGAGCAAGTATGGGCGAATGGGCTTGTCATTCCTGAACGCTGCGAAAGTCCACAGCGGTTTCATAGGAAGATTGGCTTTGGAACTCGTGAACTTAAGTAACGACCATCACCCGATAACGATCAAACGTGGAGACCCGTTCATGCATATGGAGTTTGTCACGAGAGAAGGCGAACCATCACCATACATGGGCGAATACCAGTTCCAATACATGCGAGAAGAAGAAATGGAAATGTATCTTCCGATTCTGAAGAAGGTTTTCCCAGACTACGATGAACTGGCAAAGATCTGGTTGAGGAACAAGAGACTGCCACCATAGAATCTGCGAAGCCAGGTCCTGAAGAACGAAGGCCAAACCAAGTTCGAACATAGTATAAGCATGCTTGAATCAAAAACGGATCTCTCGTATGTCAACTTGGGATTAGTTTTCGGCGTTAAATGTTTAAATATCGCTTCTCAGGTATGGCAAGGGGGAATGAAAATGCGTGCGAAGAATTACAGAGCCGTAAAAGGACAGAACTACACGAGAAGAGAGTTTATCAAAGGTTTTCCACAGTCCAAGATAACCAAGTTTACCATGGGTGACACGAAAGCCAAATTCGAATACGAAGGCAAACTCATCTCTCTTCAATCGGCTCAAATCCGCCACAATGCGTTAGAGGCTACGCGCGTGGCTACAAACCGTTTGTTAATGGAAAAATTAGTCAACAATTATCAACTGCAAGTTTATCCCTATCCGCACACCATACTTCGAGAAAATAAGATGATTTTCGGTGCGCACGCAGACCGTCTTCAAGATGGTATGCGCGCATCATTCGGAAAACCGATAGGAACCGCGGCACGTGTGAGACCGGGCCAGACTATTGTCAGCGTGTTCGTCAATCATGACGCTGTTGAACTGATGAAGGAATGTTTGAAGCGTGGAAGTGCGAAGCTTCCGATGCCCTGCAGAATAGTAGTTGAGAAATTGAAAACTGAAGAGGCGGGCATAGTTGAGTGAAATGAAGCAAGATC
>CAZHZB010000191.1:0-1620 GCA_964537045.1 uncultured Candidatus Bathyarchaeia archaeon
ACGAAAACTACGATTCCTGAAAGGACAACCAAGGGTCCAGCGGCCACGTTCACGTAGCTTGATATGATGATTCCTGAACAGGCGCTGACTACTCCGAAAGAAGCGCTCAGCACAGCATATCTGAACAGATCTGAGCTTATGTTCTTTGCTGCTGCAGCCGGAACTATCACCAAAAAACCGACTAGAAGCGTTCCCACGATCTTGATGCCCACAGCTACCACAAGCGAGACGAGTAGAAGGTAAAGCAGGTTTGTCTTACTGACATCGATGCCTTTCGAGATCGCCAATTCCTCTGATATCATGCCCAGCACGAGTTTTTTGTAGATCATTCTGGTCAGACTCAAGGCAACCACCGAGACGATTACAGCAGCCACAGTGTCCAGGATTGTTACAGTGGTTATGTCTCCGAAAAGTGCCTCAAGAAGCTCGGCCTCAGGTATCATTATCACTCCGATCGCAAGGGCGAGAGTGAAGACCGCACCGACGATCGTTTCATAAGGCAGTTTTGTGACTCTTCCCAAATACCAAATGGCGACGGCCGAAGCGAAAAGGAAAGCAAAAGCTCCTAAGAAAGAAGGGAAATTGAATAGAATGCCCAAGGCGAGCCCTGGTAGTGCAACGTGCGACAGAGCGTCGCCGACGAGGGACATTTTTTCAAGAACCATCAAAGAGCCTAGATATCCAGCTGAGATGCCGACGAATATTCCCGTCAGCAGGCTGAGTATCAAGGTTTCTATCATGCCGGGTCACGTTTTTTCGTCAGGCGTTCCTGCGCAAACCGTTTCACCATAGATTATCTTCTGCACCGACGGAGTCATAATTTCCTTTGATTCGCCGAAAAATGTGACGCATCTATTCAATGCCAGCAAGTAGTCCGAGTATTCTCTGACGATGTGCACGTCGTGTGTGATGAGAAGTATAGTAATGTTGTGTTTTTTCTTCAATTCCTCCAGCGTTGCGAATATCGGTTCCTCGCTGTCATGGTCGACCCCGGTTGTGGGTTCATCAAATAGCAGAACGTTTGGATTGTCAGCCAGAGCCCATGCTATCAACACTCTTCTTAACTGTCCTCCAGAAAGAATTCCGAGAGTTTTGTCTCCCATCTTCTTGTTGCCGAGTCTCACGGGCGAAAGAGAACTCTCAATGTTCGCATCGTTCTTGAAAGATAGAAAGTCTTTCACGGAGATTGGGATGTCGTCCACCGCTATGTTTTGTGGGACGTAGCCTATCTTCACTTTTTCTGCCCATTCGATTTTTCCTGTGTGAGGAACCAGATTTAGTAAAGCTTTGAAAAGCATGGTTTTTCCTGCAGCGTTTGGACCGACGATGGCTAGAGAGGTTCCTCTTTTCAGCTTGAAACTCACGTTGTCAAGGATGGTTTGATTTTGAAGTTTTACGCTCAGGTTTGATACTCTCAGGACGTAGTCATCGTTGCTTTCCATAGGTAAGGCCGACATTTCATCTTGATTATTCTAGCAATATAGACTTTGCTGAATACCTAATACTCACTCAACTCGTGGGACAAGAAGGTTCCAGCGATGGAAGCAAGACCCGCCTGCTACTTGGTGCCTGTTTTTGCCAATATTCTCGGTTCTTTCCAATCTTCTCTCAGGATGCTGT
>CAZHZB010000192.1:0-1602 GCA_964537045.1 uncultured Candidatus Bathyarchaeia archaeon
TGTAGTCTCTCAAGGGCTTCTCTAGCTTTTGCTTGATTTCTCGTGTTTTTGATCTTTCTCATTTGGTCAACCAAGATCCTCTCCACCAACGGGTCTACTTTCAGGGTTTTGATAGGGGCTTCTTCTCCGCTGAGGTAGTCGTTTGTCCCCACAATGACGCGTTTCTTGGTTTCAACTTCTCTTTGAAAACGGTAAGAGCTTTCTGTTATCTCACGTTGCATGAACCCTTTTTCTATGGCAGCGACTGCCCCTCCCATGTTGTCGATTTGTTCAATGTACTTGAGAACTCTCGCCTCAATCTCATCGGTCATGTACTCAACGTAATATGATCCAGCCATAGGGTCCACGCTGTCGATTACCCCCGTTTCGTAGGCTATGATCTGCTGAGTTCTCAGAGCGACGGTTACTGCTTGCTCTGTTGGCAAGGCGTAGGCTTCATCAAAAGAGTTAGTGTGCAGAGACTGAGTTCCGCCAAGAACACCCGACAAAGCCTGCAACGCAACTCGAACTATGTTGTTGTATGGCTGCTGTGCTGTGAGCGAAACTCCCGATGTCTGAGTGTGAAACCGCAGCATCAGCGAGTTCGGATTCTTGGCTTCGAATCGTTCGAGCATGATTTTAGCCCACAATCTTCGAGCTGCCCTAAACTTGGCTATTTCTTCGAAGAAGTTGGTGTGCGCTGCGAAGAAAAAGGACAGTCTGCCTGCGAATCTGTCTACGTCTAGGCCGTTGTCAATCGCTGCTTGTACGTAGGCAATTGCATTCGCGAGGGTAAAGGCTACTTCCTGCACTGCTGTTGAGCCGGCTTCGCGTATGTGATAGCCGCTTATGCTTATCGTGTTCCACTGCGGCATGTTTTTGCTGCAGTAGGTGAAGATGTCCGTCACCATACGCATAGAGGGTTTCGGGGGGAAAATGTACATGCCACGAGCTACGTACTCTTTCAAGACGTCGTTTTGAACCGTGCCCCCCAAACGAGCCTGATCAACACCCTGTTTCTGACCTACAGCGACGTACATCCCCAGGAGGATGTTTGCAGTAGCGTTGATCGTCATTGACGTTGTGACTTTGTCAAGTGGGATTTCATCAAACAGAACTTCCATGTCCTTGAGCGTGCTTGCGCTCACTCCGACCTTTCCAACTTCGCCGAGTGCTAAGGGATGGTCGCAGTCGTATCCGACCTGTGTTGGAAAATCGAACGCCACGCTCAGACCGGTCTGACCGTGCTCGAGGAGATACTTGAAGCGTTTGTTTGTCTGTTCTGCGCTTCCGAAACCTGCGTATTGTCGCATTGTCCAGAAACGTGCGCGGTACATTGTCGGGTAAACACCTCTCGTAAATGGATATTCGCCTGGAAATCCAAGATGCTGCAAGTAGTCAAAATCTGAAACGTCAGCAGGTGTGTACAGTCTGTTGACGGGAATATCTGAGCTAGTGGAAAAATCGCCTTTTTCCGGGAGCCTATCAAAGCTTTTTGTGACAGTTTCGGCCTCCCACTTTTGTTTCTGCCTGCGAATCTCCTGTAGTTTCTCTTCGTCAAACATGGTTGAAGTCGCCTAGAAACAAGACTGTTCAAGAAACATAAAAGAATTGTCAACTGGC
>CAZHZB010000193.1:0-1597 GCA_964537045.1 uncultured Candidatus Bathyarchaeia archaeon
GTTCGTTAATCCTCCAGCACCGTAATGTGGAACCCCATAGTATCTTGCCATCTGCGCCTCCGCCAGAGAAAATATGGAAAACTCGATAGAGCCGTGTGCAAGGGCTCCCGTGGCCATGTCAAATGACAACGCTGAACCGCCGTAGAGCGTTGGGCAACCCTTTCGAGCAAGCTGCACCAGAGTGATACCAACCAAGTTTTCCGCAGTCTGTATTGCCATAGTGCCAGCCATAGTGATCGGGGAACCTAAACCGGAGATCGGAGCTGAAGATATAGTCACTGGCAATCCATGGTTTGCGTACCCCAAGACCACTGCGAGACTGATGTCTGGAAACACCAACGGAGAAGCTGGACAAACATATGAAGAAATCACCGGCTTCTTTGTCAACTCTTCACGGCCGCCGGTAATGGCTTCACCCATTTCAATAAGGTACTTGACTTCTTTCTCAGTGACAGGTTCAGGGAGGTAGTGTTTGCTCATGTTCTTCAGAGTCTCGACCGAAGCGGACAAACCACGTATCGTCGAAGGGAGTTCCTGAGGAAGCAGAGGTGTGCAACAGATATGATAGAATTCGAGTGAATCGACCAGTCTAGCCATTTGCCTGCAGTCTTCGATTGAACCTGGTCTTCGTCTCGAAGTGTTGATGTCAACGATGTAGGCATTGTCTGAAGGCGACAGCATGTAGAAGTAGCTGCTACCTACTTCCATTCTCTCCATATTACGGCTGTAGATGTCAAAGGTTTTGTGCACGTTCTTGAGCTGTTCCTTTATCAGGTCCTCAGGTATTTTCACAACCTTTTTGATGTCGTCGACTTCGCATCCGTTGTTCCTGAAGATTCTTAGGGCTTCAGGATGATTCATTCTTACGCCGATTTCTTCCAAGACTCTTATGGAAGTCTGGTGAATTTTCTCAACATCGTCCTTTTCAAGTATTTCCATAGGCTTCTTGATCTTGTGACATTTCGCCATTACCATGTTTCTTCACCCTAGAGAGTGCTACAATCTTGACTTAGAACTTGACTTTAATAAAGATTCGAAAAAGAGGGGACCTGGGTTACCAGTCGGTCAGAAGTACTTGCACGAAGTCTTCTCTCTTTGCATCGATGCGTCTGAATGCTTCTGCGACTTGCGTGCATTTCAACCGATGAGTAATCAAAGGATGAACCTTTAGCCTGCCATCGGCAATCATTTTCACAACCTGCTTGAATAGTCCAGACGTTGTCCAATGGACGTAATTGTACTCCTGTACTCTATTCAAAGAGTCCATTAGAAACGGATGGTGGCTGCCATTTCCCATAGCTCTAGAGACAATGAATGTCAGTTCCTTGAAGTGCGGGTCAGCGAGGAATATGAGGTCGGGCTGTCCCGCCATGTGATCTCCAGCTATCACGATTTTTCCTCTCTGTCTGACGATCTCACAGGCTTCTGGAACTGCTGAAGTAGGTTCTGTACTTGAGCCGACACACTCAATCACCACGTCCGCGCCGAGACCGTTTGTTTCAGCCATTACCTGCTGTTGCCAGTCTTTGTCTTTCCGACATATCGTGATTTTGATTCCAGCTTTCCTGGCGATTGCAAGTTTCCCAGGATGGTTTCC
>CAZHZB010000194.1:0-1537 GCA_964537045.1 uncultured Candidatus Bathyarchaeia archaeon
ATTATGTTGAAGCTTTCTGTCACATTGGTTCGTTGATTTTCTTTCCAGTCTTTTTCGTCCACTCAGGAATGGATACAGCGAACTGTTTTTCAACTTCAGGTCTGTGAATGCTGTTGTAAGTGCAGAAGCTTCGTACTTTCCCGTCAGGTGTGGCGTAGTGAATCGCGCACTTCTGGACTCTGTCGAGGTCTATGTTCCAGACATCTTGGAAGTGCATTATTCCGATCATGACGATTCTGCGCATCAGTTCACCTAACGCTTTGTAGCTTCCCTTGGTCATGACGCCTGTGATCAGGCTCCGTACAAAGTCGTTGTTCGCCATCGGTAGCAGCTTAACCATTTTCATTTTGGCCATTGTCTTCTTGCCTTTTGCGCCTGAATAGTATATGTCCCAGAACACTTCGGCGAACCTGTCAACGTCCACATAATTCATTATCGGCTTGTAAGAACCATCCTTGTCAACAATCAGAAAAGTTGCAGCACCACACATCGGATGCATAGTGAACTCCGGATAAATCCTGTTCTTAACTTGTCCCATGCCCTTCGAAATTGGGACGGGCCAATTGACTGGTCGCCAATCGAAACGACCGACAGCACCTTTCGTTTGTTTTGCAATCTCGTTAATCGTGTCTGGGATCGTGATTCTCATCTTGCGCATTTCTTCTTTTCGCGCTTTTCCAGCCATCGAAACCGGTTGAATGTTTATGCATCGTATGACATCATGATTCTTCACGGCGAAATCGATGATTTCTCCGATGTCCTTGTCATTGACTCCTTTTGCGTAAGTGACCACGAGAACAATAGAGTTCAATCCAAGCTTTCTAGCGTTCTCCAGAACCTTCATCTTGATTGGAATCATGCCTTCGCGAGCCCGAGTCTTCCTGTAGATTTCTTCCCTCAACCCATCAAACTGTAAGTAAAGCGTGCTCAAACCAGCGTCAAGCAGCTTCTTGAAATAATCTACATCCTCAGCGATGCGAATACCGTTCGTGTTGACTTCAACGTGGCTAATCCCAGCCTTCGTTGCTTCCCTGATCAAATCAGGCAAATCATTCCTCAGAGTAGGTTCTCCACCACTAAACTGCAAGGCGTTGCACGCCCACGGACTGTTAGCCCTCAAGACCTTAATCATTTCAACAATCTGGTCGTAAGAGGGCTCGTAAACATAGTTTGTCGCTCCAACATACGCGAAACAGACGGGGCAAGCCATGTTGCACCTGTTCGTCACATCAATGATCCCCAGAATCGTCGGCGTCTTGTGCTGTGGACACACGCCACAGTCAAACGGACAACCTTTAGTCGTCTTGGTGTGCGGGTTCTCCAGACCGCTGCCCCAGTACTTGGAGTTGTACCAATTGTCGTAGAACCATCTGAAAAGCTCGGCGTCTCCCCAATAAATATCCTCAAATTTCCCATGCTCTGGGCAGGTTTTCTCGAGGTAGATGACGCCGTCTTCCTCGTAGATCCTCATAGGAATTCTCTGCATGCATTCTGGACAGAGACTCGTTGAGAATGTCTCAAACTTCTCAGAAACCTG
>CAZHZB010000195.1:0-1530 GCA_964537045.1 uncultured Candidatus Bathyarchaeia archaeon
CGCAAGCGTGACGGAAATGTTGAAAAAGCTTGCAGAAAAAGGCTATGTGAAATATTCTCCATATCATGGAGCTCATCTTTCTAGCAGGGGTTTTCAGATTGCTGAGAAAATCACGAGGAAGCATCGGTTGCTGGAAAGATTTCTACATGATGTGTTGCGAATAGGGACCGACAAGGTTCACGTGGAAGCATGTGAGATGGAACATGCTCTGTCCGATGAAGCAGAAGAGTCGCTTTGTAGGTTTCTGAACCACCCAGACAAATGTCCAGATGATGACAAGATTATTCCAGCTTGCAACATGCCCTTTTCCAGTTGCGAAGAATGTGTGGCAGTGCACAAAGAAGGCTTGGAAGAAGTGGGAAAGCGAAACCAGAACTTGGTTTCAATATGTAGTCTCAAAGAAGGTGATCAAGGTAGGGTTTCGTTCATAAGGGGTGAGCACAAAGTCCTGCAGAGACTTCTGGACATGGGGTTGACGCCGGGCACCAACGTGAACGTCGTGAGGATTGCGCCGCTCAAAGGTCCAATCGAGGTCAATGTAAGGGGGTCTAAGGTCGCGCTCGGACAGGATATTGCCGCCAATGTTTTCGTTGATTCTTTGCAGAGACACAAGTAGAGCCGATGATTTCAAATGACATGTCACTCTTTGAAACCTGTAAACAAGAAGATGGTTCAGAATAGCAGAGTTTCACCACTGGCCAGAAATCTGACATTTGCCTTGGCTGGGAACGCCAATGTTGGCAAAAGCGTGGTGTTCAACCATCTCACAGGATCAAGTCAGATAATCGGTAATTGGCCTGGGAAGACAGTCGAGAAAGCTCAAGGCATACTCACTTTTGAAGGACAAAAAATTGTAGTCGTAGACTTACCTGGAATCTATTCGTTTTCTACCTTTTCCATGGAAGAGATCGTGTCAAGAGAATACATCGCGCTCGAGCATCCTGATGTCGTCATCAACGTGGTCGATGCTGCTGTCCTTGAGCGCAATCTATTCTTCACAATTCAGCTGCTCGAAATGGAAGTTCCACTCGTTGTCTGCCTCAACCAGGTGGATGTTGCTAAGCAAAAAGGCATAATCATTGACGTAAGAAAGCTTGGGCAGGCATTGGGAGTGCCTGTTGTTTCAACGGTGGCCATAAGGGGAGAAGGAATCTATGAATTGACAAAGGCCGCTGTCAAAGTCGCTGAGAACAAGAGCCAAAACGAGAGGCCTTGCCTCAAGTATGGCATCGAAGTAGAGGAGAGGATAGGAAAACTCGCTCAGGCAATCAAGTCTGAGAATCTCGCGCTTGGATACCCCTCCAGATGGGTTGCGATTAAGCTTCTCGAAAATGACCCTGAGATCAGGAAGTCAATAGGGTCTAGGTCTGAGAAGATAATTCAAGAATCCGAGATTCTGGCTGGGGAGATATCGCACATACACGATGAACACTGTTTCGCGGTTATTGCCTCTGAAAGATACGCCCTCGCAAACCACATCGCTGCTGCTGTTCAAAAGCAGACGATGACCAAAACACCATTTTTAGAGAG
>CAZHZB010000196.1:0-1525 GCA_964537045.1 uncultured Candidatus Bathyarchaeia archaeon
GTGATTAACAAGAGTTCGAGATCGGTGTCAGGTTTGATCGGGTCAGAACCAACTCGGAATTCGCCCTTTGGCTCGTATCCGACGCCTGTGACCTCGTAAAGTTGGTTTCCTGTGTAACCTTGTCTAACGGTCATTTCGCCCTTTGTTATTGTTCCAGTTTTATCTGAGCAGATTACAGTGACCGCGCCTAGTCCTTCTGCCGCTGAAAGACGCCTTACAATCGCGTTTTTCTTGACAAATTCTCTTGCACCTAGAGCCAATGCGATCGTCACTATTGCTGGAAGTCCTTCTGGAACAGCCGATATGGCGAGTGATATGGAAGACATAAAAGCCTGGATGAATCCGTCAATTCTCACCTGTCCAAGCAGTAAAACATCGACAGCTTCGATGGCAAATATGACGGCACACACTGCAACAACAACCTTGCCTATCTTACTTGCAAACCTGTCTAACTTCTTCTGCAGTGGTGTTTCTTCCTCTTCTGCTGTCTGAACCATTTCGGCTATTTTGCCGAATTCAGTGTTCATACCAGTTGAAACCACAACTGCTTTTCCTCTGCCATAAACGACATGAGTTGCAGTGAAAACCATGTTTTGCCTTTCAGAAATCGACGTATTTTCCTTGAGGGTTTTCAACCCTTTGTTTACTGGCATTGATTCGCCTGTCAGGACGGCTTCATTTGTCTTAAGTTCAACTACTTCCATGAGACGAGCATCTGCAGGGATGTGGTCACCTTCCTCTAGAACTAGTATGTCACCAGGAACGAGCTCTTTCGCAGGTATGATCGTTTCCTTTCCATCACGCAGCACACGCGCCTTGGGGGCAGTGAGTTTCTTCAGAGCATCCATTGCCTTTTCTGCACGATACTCCTGAATGAAACCAGTTATCCCAACCAGAATAACAATTGCACCTATCGTTATAGTGTCGGCAAAGGACTCCAAGAATCCCTCCGCCTGCCCGCTCGCCAATTCGTAGTATCCGATGATACCCGAAAAAATCGTTGCAGCTATTAGCAGCAGTATGAAAACATCTTTGAATTCACCAATAAACATGTGAAGCGCTGTTCTTCTCTTCTTCTCCTGAAGTTCATTGTACCCATATTTCCTGAGCCTTTCCTGAGCTTCCTGAGAAGTCAACCCGCCTTGAACAACACTCAAATCACGCGTGACTTCGTCGATTTCTTCAGCATGCCATGATTTCGACATTGTCTCTCCTTCTGCGCCCGCTTTACAGTCTAAGCAAATAGATATATTCTTTTCGAAGGAAAACTGATGATCATCAAATAAGTTTATAAGACATAATCATTCACATTACAATTTCTTAAACTTAGAAATATGAGAAATGGAGAAGATGAACTTGGCGTTTGAAGCGTGGTTATTAGCACCAATATCAGCAGCAGTCTCAATGATAGTCGGACTCTATTTCTACATGTTCGTGAACAAGCAAAACAGCGGAACTGAACGAATGAAAGAGATTTCTAAGGCAATAGCAGAAGGAGCCGCAGCCTTCATCAAAAGAGAATATA